>CBFDBW010000032.1:0-12934 GCA_965603145.1 uncultured Syntrophobacterales bacterium | reverse complement strand
ATGTCTCTAATATCTTCAACCATTTGGTTGAGGTCACTGTGCAAATGCTCTGGTGGGGTCTTCGGCAACTCCGCAAAACGGGTCAAATTGCCACTACCGTCCATGTAATGTCCAGGTGGAAATTCATTGACGTCATCCGTCACAGCGGCGAGGCTTTTGAGTTCAGTAGCCAGATACAGCGTATTATCTCTACGTCCGTAGAAGAGTGTTTTGATGCCCAGCAGGTCTCTGGCTGCAAATATTTCATCCCCGTTGGAAATCACGAACGCAAAAATGGCATCATCCAAATATTCACACATATTGCTGCCGTGCTTTTGGTGCAGGTGAAGTAGCAGGCGCTCTTCCTGGAAGGGACCATTTGAAAGGCCGTGGGCCTTAGCCAGTTCTTTGTGATTTCCCATTTGGCCATCGTAACAAATTTGCCAACCCCCATTCCCAGAACTGGTGATAGGGACTTTGTTCCTATCTGGATTCGCCATAGGGCAGTCGGCCTTGAGATAGTTTTGAGCCATCATTACTTGCTTGTTGGTAGAGATTCCAGAAACATAAGGCCCCCGATAACTTATCTTTTTGAACATTTCCTCGATCTTCACATGATCCGGACTACCATAGCCAACCACAAGACCACTCATAGTAGATAGCTCCTTAACAGAGGTTTCAGGTTTCAGTATTCAGGTTTCAGATCTTGTGATTTTCATTACTGACACCTGAAACCTGACACCTGGCTCCTTTTCATTCAAAGGCAGGTCCTACCCGGCATAGCTGCATTTTTGACGCGGCTGGACTTTTTACAGTGGTCTCTCCGCCCACCGTGCCACGTTTGCCAGCAGTGCCCCAGGATTAGCGTAGGCATCTGAGAAGAGACGATGATAAAGACATTCTTCGGCAGATCTGAGCTTTGCCTCTGAATACAGAGAGCGGTATTGGTGAAACTCCTTCTCGGTCATGCTTTCTGCCACCAACCTCTTGAGTAAGTCCACGGTGCCGCTTCCCTCGTCAAATTGTTCCTTTGTGCGCCAGACGATTTCGTGAGGTAGGAGATCTTCAAAAGCTTTCCTGAGTATCCATTTTTCGGTGACGGGAGAGCCAACCAGCTTGAGTTCAGGTGGGACGAGCTGTCCTAGGCGGATCACGGAGACATCAAGAAAAGGCACTCGGCCTTCAATGGCGTGGGCCATGGTCATCCGGTCCACCCGTTGCAGATTGACGTTATGCAGTGAACTCACAGAGCGACGCAATTCCTCATGTAAAGTCTCATTGTTTCCAATGGATTTGTAGTAGGTGTATCCGCCAAACAATTCATCAGCGCCCTCGCCAGTGAGAATGACCTTGACATAATCAGCAGCTAAACGAGAAGTGAAAAAGCAGGGAATCGCACTGCGGACGAGATCTTGGTCGAAGGATTCCAAGTAATAGATTATTTCCGGCAGTTTCTGCCGTACTTCTCCCTCGGTAAGAACGTACTCGTGGTGGATGGTATCGAGATGGCGGGAAACGATGCTGGCAGCTTCGAGATCCCGGCTGCCCTCGATACCCACAGAGAAAGTGTGGAACCGGCCTAAGTGCTTCCTGGCTAGGGCGGCAATAATGCTGCTGTCGAGACCACCTGAAAGGAAGGCGCCCAGGGGCACATCACTCATGAGTCTCTTAACCACTGCCCTCTCAAGAATTTCTCTTATTTTTGTGGTGTAATAATCCACAGAAGCGGTTTGGCTGGAGATACGAGGAACCGAATAGAAAGTCGAGAATCCGTGGTCTGAGTGAAAAAAGGTCCCGGGAGGAAATTCTTTCACCTTGGTACAACTCAAAGGAAAGGCTTTGAGCTCGGAGGCAAAAAGTAAAGCCGACCCTCTTTCTGCAAAGTAGAGTGGTTTAATGCCAATGGGATCGCGGGCAGCATAAAGCTTATCTTCAGCTGCAATCACAAAGGCATACATGCCGTCTAGGTGCTCCACTACAGAAGAACCGTGGTCTTCGTAGAGGTGCAGGATAGCTTCGCTATCACTGGTGGAGGTGAGCTCATGTTGCGTGGCCAGTTGAGGACGAAGTTGAGGAAAGTTATAAATTTCCCCATTGGCAATAACAGCCATGTTCCTGTTTTCGTTATAAATAGGCTGGTCTCCGCCATGCGGGTCCATGATGCTTAGTCGACGATGCCCGAGCACACCCGGACCGTGGGGTGAGACGAACATGCCTTTGGCGTCTGGTCCCCGGTGTTTTACCAACTCCATCATATTTTCTACAAGGGAGATATCTGCTCCACCCCACACACCGGCGATACCGCACATTAGATCACCTCATAGTATTAGGTTAAGAAAACCTGGTCCCCTCGGCCTGTCGAAGATCCCACATTGCGGGGGTCAAATTTCAATGACAAAAATTGTGAGTTTCAGGTTTCAGTGTTCAGTTTCTCTGTTTCTTTTTCCTGACACCTGACACCTGAAACCCTGAGATTTGGTGCTCGGAATTTGATTTTGGTTATTTTCGGATCTCAAATATCCCCACCAGACCGTGTCCCATACCCGTCCCCGGTTGCAGATCCGTCTCAAGCTTTCTTAGGGCATAACCTAGAACTGTTTCAATCACATTAGCCCGAACGTCTCCCCATTTAACCCAGCCCACTCCTTCCATTACTCTGCGAACCGTGTCAATGGCCTCCTTGAGAGGTTTTGGATAAAAGGGAAGGATCTCAGGAATGGCCTTCAATTCGCCAGTTTCGTAATCGTAGCCGGCTAGCATGCTGATGGTGTGCTTGACCAGGGTATTGGATGACATGAAGAACATTTCAAAAAAGTTATTCAGGTGGTCAAACCCTTGCCTGGGAACGAAATCCACCAGCAGGCTTTCCAGGTCAGTGCGGACATAGCTCTCGAAAAGCGCATTCACCGGAGCACGCAATTTGGGACAGTGCTTGTTGTAGTCACCCGTGTCAAGATGGCGACCGATGAACAGGGATCTATCGAAGAAAAGCAGAGGTTTAATCTCTACCCCCGACTCTTGTGAGGCTTTAGCGATGATGTTTTCAACCTCCTCACGGCAGACCAGCTTTAACGGAAAAGATGCCACCTCTGCAGTGGCCCGCTCCTCTTCAGGGTATATGTAAGATATCCGGTAATCCATAAAATATTCTTCCTCTACCGGATGGTGCCAAAGGTCCTGCCATTCATAGGAGTAGCGGCCGAGCCAGTCGCCCATAAAGATTGCATACTCAGGCGCATGTCTACAGATGTCGGCGATGATTTTGACGCATTGTTCATTATTGAAATGCGACAGCGTCCCGAATGAAGTAAAGTAGAAATCAAAGGGATCTTCGTCCTTGGCAATAGCTGGTGGTAGACCATTGGACAGATCCTCTTGGATGAATCTCATCTTGGGGTCACTGCCGTAGTAATCCTCAGCCTGTTGGATCAAGTCCGGGTTGGTGTCCAGACCCACATATTCCTTGAGCATGTCGTCGGTGAGTGTTTGGGTGATGTATTCATAGATGCCTGGATCTTTGGTGGTGACCCCCATAATCAGATCATAGCCATCACCACTGCCGCATCCCAGATCCAGGACACGAACGCGCTCCAGCCGTTGCCTCTTGCGTTCCACCAGTTTGTTGAGGGCAGGGCGCAAAAAGATGGCAGTGACTTGATCCTCCCAGAATCTTCTAACGTTGTCATACTTACCAACCAAGCCTGAGGCCTTGTCGTATTTTCCCGTATGGAAGGCTTGAGTATATGCTTTCTTTTCCGACATGGTTTTTCTCCTTGCATATCCTCGGTCGCAGTCACGCCAAGGCGTGAATTCATGAAACGTCCGGGCTTCTGCTTACGCTGCCGTTGTTTTCAATATATCAATGGCATCAAAAGCGTCCCTGCAATAGGCATCCGCCCCGATTTCTTGGGCGAACGCTGCTGAGGTGGGCGCACCGCCAATGAGCACTTTGACCTGGTCGCGAAGGCCCTCTTGCTCCAGTTTCTTCACAACCTCTGCCATCACTCGCATGGTCGTAGTCAGAAGTGCGGAAAGGCCGATAAAAGGTGCCTCGTTTTCCTTTACCGCACCGATAATTCGATCCGCAGATACATCCGTACCCAAATCAATGATCTGGTAACCGGCTCCCTTCAGCATTATCGCCACGATGTTCTTGCCGATGTCGTGAAGATCTCCCGCCACTGTGGCGATGACGAACTTACCCTTACTCTTTACTCCGGCTTTCATCAGATGCGGGCTCAAAATATCCATGGCCACGCCAACGCACTCTGCCGAAGCAAGCATGTCCGGGATGAGATATACATCCCGCTCGAATTTCTCTCCCACCTCCTCCATGGACTTGGTAAGGGCCTCCAAAACAATTTCCTTCGGGTCAATACCTTGCTCTATGGCCTGTTCTACTAATTCTGTAACAGCAGGCTGACCCTCTAGGCCTTCATCAAAACCTTCGTCTTCAGCCTCCACTCTTCCCTGGACCACGTTAAAGGCAAGCGTCTTCAGAAGCTCCTGTTTAGCCATTGTTCATCTCTCCTCTCCAAAAGATAAATGCCCTAAAGTGTACTAAAGTGAGCTAAAATGTCTAAAGTCTTAAATAAGGAAAATCCCAAAAATCGCGACCAGCCTCCGGCCCAGAGGGGCCTACGGACCGGAGGGGAGGTCGCTCCTACATGAAAAGACAACTAGTATGCTCTCAGGCTCGGCAAGATCCCCGGAACCTCTGCGAAAATCCGCTCTTGGGTTTCCAGGTCTAGGTGCTCCGCTGGCTCCGCCTCCAATTTTTCCATGTAATCAAGGGCGTTCTCTATGACCTTGTCTTCCAGATCTTTGGTTTCAAATCGGTAGGGGTTAGAAATGTCGCCACGGTGCATGGCCTTCCGAGCGAAGCGGGCATAAAGTCGATGGCTGGAAGCCATCACTTTCTTAACTATCTTGAGCATGTCATCTATTTCGGCCTGATCAACCTTGGGCTCTCGCAAACAGTGTTTTATTTTGCCTATTTGCTCATTGTCGAGAACGGCCTGAACCGGGCAGAAGGTGTTGGTCCGATCCAGGAGCCCAAAGGCATAATGGATATACTGAGCCCCACTCATGGCCATGTAATGATGAGTGAGAAGTTTTTCAAACAGCGCCTGCATGCCAGGGACCTTGGCATCCCCCACACCGGCGGTGGAATAGCAAGGCACCTGGTAGTAACGAGCTAACTGAACACAGTCTATATTGTACTGGTTGAATTCCGGGCAACCGTAGAGGTCGTGCAGATCGTCCAAGCGGGCTCGTACGGGGACACTTCCATAAAGCACTGGGGAACCCTCTCTAATCAGCTGCGTGAAGGTGATACCCGCCAGGATTTCAGCATTGATCTGGGCGACCATGCCTGCTTCCTGGATAGGGGCTGAAGAGCCTCCCTGGGGAGAAGAAGAAATGACCAACGGTAAGCCGCTCTCCACGATGGCAAAAACCTTCTCAGCAGTGTCGTCCACGATTTGCAGCGGGCTCTTGAACACACAGGCAATAAAGGAAACCATGGGGTTTTCCCTGAGGGGCTTAATCCCACCGGCGATAATTTCCGCCATACGCACCACGTCGTTCAGTTTTTCCAGTGTGGTCAGGCCGGCTTGGACGTGCTTGGTGATGTTGTTGAGACTGGCGAAGAACTTGTTCACATCGTGATTTTCGGAGGTGATCTCAGGATCCTGGATGTTCAAGGGCCGAATGAAGAAGTCCAGGTGTTCCAATCTGTCGCAGAGTTTGGCAGCCCGGCTGAGCAAAGCAGAGTTGCCTCGGAGTTCTTTGAACCGGGGCACGTTCACCTTTACGTCACTGTCTTTGACGCTAATAAACTCTTCCATCTCCGTCTCGAGCCAGATGTTGGCCTCGGAGCCAGAGCCGAAGTAAACTCGGGGTACCTCCGCATCCAGGAGAAGACGATTTTCCGGTTTTCTGGCGCCCAGCACAAGGCGGGCCGGTGCTTTGGCCACTGCCTCCTTTATGAGGCCTGCAGGAAAGGTCACGCGCCAGCAAGGAGAGATGGATTTTTCGTCCTCCCAGACCTTGGCCCCATGCGCTTGAAAGAGCTTTGCCGCCCGCTCGTTGTAGCACCAAATTCCCGGGTCGGCCAAAATGCTTAGCGAGGCTTGGTCTAGCCACTGGACTTGCTCCTGACTCAACCGCTCGTATGGTTTAACCAGGACCCCTTCTCTGTATGTGTCGATCACCTTTTCCTCCTTGTTGTAAACTTAGATACGTAGGGCCGGTCTCCGTACCGGCCAAAAAAGTCTGATATTTATGCAAGCGGTTTACGGCGGGTGCGGTGACCCGCCCTACACCATAAACAGTTAACCGTTTACTTTCTAAATGCCCGCATGTACTTACGACAGTGTCTGTCCCTCCCTACCAGCACCTCGGCCGTTTTCACCGCAGCCGCGATCTCTTCGTCCAGAGGGTCAATAATGGCGGCGTCGAGCCCAGCGCAGACCGCCATGTACAGGAAGGCTGAGTTCAACCTGCCTCTTGCGGGTAAGCCATAGGATATATTGGAAATACCAAGAACCGTCTTAGAACCGGGGAACGCTTTCTTTACCTCGGTAACAGCGCTCAGGGTTATCAGCCCGTGTTTCACATCCGTGCTGATGGGCATAACCAGGAGATCAAAGAAGACCTCTTCAATGGGGACTCGGTATCTTTGACAGGCCGCCGCTATCTTTTTACCTGCCCGCAGACGGTCTTGAACCGTTTTTGGTATCCCCTCTTCATCCATGGTCAAGGCCACCAAAGGTGCATTGTAGGTACTGGCCAGCGGTATCACCTCGTCCAAGCTTTCTTGCTCTGCCTTGGCCGAGTTGATCAAAGATGGGCGTCCGTTGCGGCTCTTCAGACCGCTCTCCAACACAGCCGGATCTGCACTGTCGATGCTCAGGGGTACTTCCACCTCACTCTGAATGGTTTCAACGGCCCATTCCATTGCTTGAATTTCGTCCTCCCGAGAGCCAATCCCAGTCCCCACATTGATGTCAATATAGCTGGCGCCGGCTCCAGCTTGCTGCTTGGCCAAATCCAGGAGTCTTTCCCGGTCTCGATTTTGGATTGCGGTTTTCACCATGGGAAGTGTACCGTTGATTTTTTCTCCAATGACTATCATGGTCTACTTGCTCCTGGGCCGTTATTCCATTAGAAAATGTTTTAGTCCTGTTATCTCTTGCGTTAGCTGTTCCCGTATCTTCAGGGGGAGGACAGATTGAGCAGGCGCATCGAGGACTTGGCGCACCTTAGCAGTTGCCCGGTCAAGGGTATCCTTTGCTCCGAGGCCTTCCCATTTGTCTCGATTGTCCCTGTCACTGAGCTGGGGGTGGAACTGCTCGGAGCGCATGTAGCGTCGGGTGTGACGGCTGGAGACAAAGTGGCCACCGGGGCCAGCTTTCTTGAGCACGTCAAAAGCAAGAGTAGTATCGTCAACTTTGATGCCCTCAACAGCTCGCATGATCATGCCGATGATCTCATTGTCGATTACCAACTTGTCGAATGAAGCGGTCATGCAGAACTCCAGGAATCCAGCAGCATCATGGATGCAATTCCCCCCAGCCAGTGCCACCATGAGACCCGTAATCGCAGACTCATAGGCAGACTGGGCATCGTTTACTTTGGAATCGGACATGCCGGCTGTTGAATAGAGAGGCAGCTGATAGAATCGCGCCACCTGGGCCGAAGCGGCGTTCATCAGACCCATTTCCACCGCGCCGGAGAGGTATTTCATATCCCGCAAGTCGGTAATGGAAGAAATGCAGCCGTAGAGCACCGGCGTACCCGGATTGACGAGTTGGGTTAGCATGACCCCGGCCAGGGTATCCACATTTTGAACAACCAGATTCCCGGCCAAGGTGATGGGAGCCGTGGCTCCACAGAGAGGCTCAGCAGGCACGACCACAGGAATATGGTTGCGCGCCACCTCTATGGCAAGCTGACTGTAACTCTTGTCCAGTTTAAATGGGCTGATGTTGCAGGTGACCATGGAAATGAAGGGCCGCTTTTTTAGCTCTTCAGGCGAACCAGCTATGATTTCCGCCATTTTGATGACGTTTCTTACCCCTTCTACGGTGTAGACGCCACCCATGACATGCTTGCGAGTTCGGTTCAGGGCCGCACCAAAGCGGTTTACGTCTATGTCTTCATCCGGAAGGTCATTGGGGTATACATTGAGCATGTAGAAATGGATATTATCCAGAGCCTCCACCAACCGGGCCATATTCATCACGTCTTTCAGTTGCGAACGGCGGGCATCCCTGCTCCCTGGATCCAGAACATTCAAGGCGGTACCGCCGGTACCCATGTAGACTTTGTCACCACCGATCTCACAGTCGAACTCGCCGCTTTCCGCCCGACCGCGAAGAGTGACCATAGAGGGGGCCGTGGCAATGAGTTCTTGCACCAAGTCTGGCGGTACTTTGACGACCCGGGACGATTCTTCCACCTCTGCTCCAGCATGTCGAAAGAGTTCTCGGGCCTCAGTAAAATTGACCTGGACTCCGATTTCAGCAAAGACTCTCATGGAGGTCTCATGAATTTTCTTGATGTCTTGATCATTTAGGGGCTTGTACTGTCCTCCGGATAGTCCTCTTCTAATTTTCATTCTTTCTTCCCTGAACTAATGGTTATTGGTATACAGTCCGGCAGGTGGGAACTGTCTCCACTAGGCACCATTCCATTTGGTATTTCGCCTCTCTCATTAGCCAATTTGTCAATGTCCGCATTGTGTTGAATTTCATGTAAGCATCTTGTCAAAATGCAAAATGACAAGAGTGCATACTACCTGGCCCTTGGTGCCTAAAGGCAACTGCCGGCTGTCAGGTCCTTCTCGCGGTGCAATTTTTCTCTCGACAGTGGAGGCAGGGATTGTGGAGGGCCGATCCAGGAGGGGCTATCCCAAAGACTCCCGAAATGGATTTTCTTGGCTCCATGAGGCAGGAATCCAAAAGTTCCACGCCGATCTCTTCGGCATCAAACACACTGAAGAGCTTTTTCTGCTCTGTTATGGGCCAATCGCAATAACCCGGGCTGAAACGGAAGGTAGCGGTTTTACTTTCGTTTCTACATTTTGCCTCCATATCCTGATGAAACTGTTCGACCATGTCTTCGACTGCCACCGAGGCCATTGCATCGAGAATGTATGCCTCCGAAAGTTTGTGTTCATCCAGGAGTCTGCCGATCTCCTTTTCAACGTCAAACCCGATGGTACCGATGAAACAGACAATTTTTTCTGCGTCTTTCAAAGCCCTTGATAATTTTGCGCTTCTGAACTCAACTCCATCTTCAAGATGAACGGTAGCATCATCCTTGGTCCTTGCTTTCACAATGCGGTAATGCAAACGCGGTTGAATCAGCCTATCTAGACTCTGCTCCAAGGTTGTCACTTTTGTGTTAATTGAATTGGAAAAGCTGCTATGCTTGCTGCCGCCAAGGAGTATGGCTAGTTTGTCATTTTCTATGGCAGGTTCGATTTGTGATAATGTCTCGTTCATATCCATATATCTATAAACTCCTGAAATTGATATAAAAGCTCATCAACCTCGTTGTTCGTAGTCCATCGAGATAAGATTGGACCTCATCCTGATTGACTGTCAGAAAGATGCCCAACAGGGGTGAACTGGAGTGGTGAACTCGCCGAGATTGAGCGTTAGATAGAGATACTCGCGGTTTTCAAAAAGAGAGGCATAGAGAGACTATGCTGTAGTGACCCACAGAGAGTGGGCACCGAGAGAGCAAGTGCGGCGCTTATTAGAGAAGCGCGGGCCCTAGGTTGTTTGGAAGGAGGATTTCTGAAGTGTGTTTAAATTATTCCAAGTAGCATAGCAGGTATCTCAGCAGTTTTCAAGGTGTGCTTTTTTTTGGCTCACAGACAGGCAGGGCTAGGTCATTACTATGAATGACAGCGCAGCTGAATGACTTAAATTACCTTACGTTTAAACTTGTTAGTGAAGTAATAATAACCGGGGCATACTGCTTTCCACTTCCATAGTGGTGTGCATGGGGTCATCGTGGACATGGGGGTTCCCGTATATGCCAAGGCCGGTGGAAGAAAGCTCAGCTAGAAATGAATGGGCGCTTTCAAAGCCGGCTGAAATGAGTCTGCTTCCTTGGGAAAAATCGTAAGCTGGAACGTCCAGAGGACAAGGAGCGGGGAGGTAGATTACCGTAAGATTTTGATTTAACAACGAAAGGAGTCCGAAGGACTGGCGGTGCAACATGAGGGTAATGAAATGCAGTGCCTTTTCTTTTAAGCCCTTGGGCAGCTTGGCCAGCTTACAGGGGTAACCGGCATCGAAGACAACCATGGTCTGTGCTCCTAGCATCTCAGCCTGGGCCAAAGGCACATGAGCCACCACCCCGCCATCCACCAACTGACGACCACCAACAGTAACAGGAGGGAAAATCATCGGGATTGCGCTACTGGCCAGGACATTTAGCACCAAATCTCCCTTTGAAAGCATTACCGGGCTCCCCGTGAGGAATTCCGTCGCTACCAAAGCAGTCTGAATAACAAGATCAGAGTGGGAAGTGGGCAAGTGCGTTTCCAAAAGTCTGAGAAGATTATCAGCTGAACTGAGAGCACCCCTACCGCTTACCAGGCTCAAGGCACTTTTTAGCCCAGGGCGTCCAAAAACATCACTTGTTTTGAGGCCACTCCAAATGGAGGCGAGATGTTGCAGACGGGACTTGGTGAATCCTTGACCAACAGAGGCAGCATTAATGGCGCCGACAGATGTGCCCACCAGCAGATCGGGAACAATATTAGCCTCAAACACACCCATTAGCATACCCACTTGAACAGCACCCAAACTTGTACCCCCGGAAAAAACGAAGGCTACAGGACGGGGAAGGATTTTGCTCAGTGAGTGGTTTCTCTTGAACTTCATGTCTCCTCACTTCTTCAACTTGATTCGCTGAAATACATATTAGCCGGTTCGCACCTTGAAAGCGTGGTTTAACTATTAGCAAAGTCTTCAGTCCTTTTGTTTACTAGTCGGAGGGGTGAGCAATTCATTACCCCTAACGACCACAGGTGACTCTGGGCTTATATGCGGTTAGAATAAAAAACAGAAGAATTGCTACAGGCACCTTAATGGACATTGATTGAGGGAGGATGGGGTAACGTGATCGAGTTCTTGTATCGGGCTCTGGCGAAGATCGGTTACACCCATCCGCTCCATCCTCCAGTGACCCACGCCACTGTAGGTATGGTGATCGGAGCTTTTGTATTCGGGATTGCTGCGTGGAAACTGCGCCATCAAGGCCTGTCCCAGGCGGCCCACTATTGTATCATCTTGGCGCTCATTGCACTTTTTCCCACAGTACTCTCAGGTTTCATGGACTGGCAGCATTACTATGCGGGTGCCTGGCTTTTTCCCATCAAAATGAAACTTGCATTGGCTGCTCTCTTGTTGATCCTGCTTGTGTTTGCTTTGAGCGCTGGCTACAGGGCCGAGGCCATATCCAAGTCCGCGTTAGTTCTCTATGGGCTCTGTTTGCTTAACGTTACAGCTCTGGGATATCTTGGTGGCGAGTTGGTTTTTGGAAAGACCAGCCCGAGAAAAGCGGTGGAGGTTGTAGGGAGTGCGGTGAGCAGTGAGCAGTTCGCCACCTCATGTGGCTCGTGTCATCCCGGCGGGGGCAACACTATCAAGGCCAATCTTCCCCTGAGAAGCGCCCCGCAACTGTCAGATTTCAACAGCTTCCTTACTTATATCCGTAGTCCGAAGGCGCGTGACGGCTCCCAAACCATCATGCCCTCCTTTCCTGCGGAAAAGCTTTCTGACAATCAGGCAAGAGAGATTTACCAATACGTTACCCATGTGCTGAGTGAACACTGAGGATGCCATATTTTAGTATTAAAATAAAAAGCCTCTCAATGACCCACCAAGCAGGTTCTTATGGCTCATTAACGTTCCAGTGGCGCCTGGGCGTTTAGAGTCCAATCATATTTTAGGTAGGATATCTTTGGTTTACCATCCAAGAAGGACAGGACTTCTCCATCCAGATAAGGCCGCATGAATGAAATTGCGGAGCCCCTTTTTTGAATGAAGTCGTCGGAGAACCAGTCGAAAAGTTTTGAGACGTAGAGCGTGTTCGTAGAGCGGTTGATTCGCGTGCCCCGTGCAGAGTTCAAATAACTCTTGGTTTCTTCCTCCAACCTCGTTTGGACATTTGCCTCGGTGTAAGCAACTCTCGGCAGCGGCGGGCAGCCCCTGGAAGCACAGATGATGGCAAAATGAATCCTTGGGTCTTTGAATTGCTTGCGCAGGATCTTGTGTTCGATATCGTCCGGGCTCAATCGCCTGTTAGCCACAACATGTTCCGGGCTGGTAAAGAATTTCGTGGAAGTCCAAAGCCCCGGAAATCCGGTTTCACGCACACTCTTTTTCGGTTTCTTCTGGATGACTTTGTCAATGGTGACTGCGTTGTAGGCGTTGATCCAGAAGGCTAGTTGACCGTTGCGGGATAATTTTTCCACTTTTGCACCCTGCAGCGACTGCATGTATTCGGAAAACTGCTGGTCTTTGGCAATCCCGCTGTAATCCACCAAGCCTTTTTCATCCACGTAGCTCTTCAGAATCTGGTCAAACTTGGAGTGAGCAAAATCATTCGCAAAGACTCGAGGAGCCAACCAAAGGATAGTGAGAAAAGTGGTGAGGGAGACGACTATTTTTCTCTTCACGTGTTGACCTTTCTACTCGCTTGTGGATTCGTTCATTAAATGAATGAATGGATTGGTCGCATGAGGAACATTAACCTTACAAAAACCAGTTTGCAACTCCTCAGTTTGTCCCTTGTCTCCAACCAACGCACTGTGGAAAACCTTGCACTCTGCCTTTTAGGGTGCACGAACCCTAATCGAGTTATTGCAAAACCGTCTTTTTTACAGTATGAAATATAGTGCGTATTGACGAATCAAACCGAGTAGACT
>CBFDBW010000031.1:0-12968 GCA_965603145.1 uncultured Syntrophobacterales bacterium | reverse complement strand
TGTGACGACTCCCATGTTTTTTCTGTGAGCGATAATGGCGCTGGAGTAAGAGAAGCGGATTTTGCCAGGATCTTTGCACCTTTTCGGAGGGCTGAGCCAACCAACCTGGTTGAGGGATCTGGCTTAGGTTTAGCCATAGTAAGAGAAATAGCCGAACGCCATGGAGGCAAGGTTTGGGCCGAACCTGGAGACCAGGGAGGGACGACGTTTCATATATCCTTGTCAAGATATCTCTAAGCGGTTTTTACGTCATCACGGGTAGCATTTTGTTAAGGAGTCTCCCATATAGTCTTGCCATGTCCATCGAAAAGCGCCAATTTCGGTTTGTTGCCTGGCACAATGCCTAGGAGTATGACAAGTTCGCCATTGTTGTCATAGAAGCGAAAGGCAGGTTCGATTGGCAAAAACGGCTCCTTTCCCGGATGTCCACCAAGAACAGCCAATGTTCTATCATTCGCATCTACCAAGCGAAACTCTTTAGCACTCACAAATTCCTTAGGCTGGAAGCTTTCCCGGGCCAGTACAGTTTTACCCATCTGAGTTTGGCTCAAGAGTACTCCAGCTACTAAGCCCACCAACAGGGCAATTATCGTTATAAAGCTCAGATTTGTTCTCCTCATATCCTTTCCTCCATCATGCCCTTCCCCCTGAGAACGAAACTTCGATTACTCCACAGTGTCATCAGAGTTGAGTCTAAACTCCATATCACCTCCCTCTCCTGAGGTAAGGTTCAAGAGAGTAAGGATTACACCAATAGCTTTATTCCTTTCTTCTCTATTTTTTCCCCGTAGACAACTTTTTTAAAACAACTGAAGAGAGATAACTTACCATAATCCCGGCGACGGCAAATATGCATAGCAATAGCGCGATTTTTTTCCGGTGCTCAGCGCCCATTGAATTCTCTCCCCAGCGTAGTAGCCGATACCCACGAACAGAAGGACCTGAGCTGCCACAGACACACCATCTACCGCCAGGAACCGCTGCCAGGGATATCGTGCTGCCCCTGCTGCCAAGTAAACAAGGGCACGGATGCCGAAGGTAAAGCGGGCCAAAAACAGCGTCCAGCCAGCTCGCCCGGCAAATGTAGTCCGATATTCTTCAAGCCTTTTCCTACCAGCAGTTCTGATAGCGTTGGTCTGGTGAACAGCCAATAGGCGGATGCAAAAAGGAGTGAATCTCCAACCATTATGGCCAGGTACCACACGCAAAGGCTGACAAGTGGCGGACTGAGGTGTTTATGCAGGGCATAGCCTCCACCCATGAGGGCCGGGTTCTCGGGGACAGGGATACCCAATCCTCCTAAAAACAGGAGGATTGCAATGGCCCAAAACACCGATCGCATGTTTGTCATGGCATCTGCTATCCATCTTCGCGATTAGAAAAGCCTGCAAAATCAATGCAATCTTAGCACGCGAGGCAAGTCCGCGGCCTCACCGGCGGAGGTCACTCTATGAACTCGGCGATCTTACTGTGTTTGCGTTTAAGTGACAGAATATGTTGATCATGATGGCGCAGACGAATAATCGCCCGGATGATTAGATACGAGCCCAATAAAGTGAGGGCGGCGCATAGTGCAATGACTGGCACGATCAGGGGCATCACATGGACGACATCATAGTATTTTGAAGTGGCTATCAGCAGACTCATCACTGAGAGGGGTAGGATCAAAACCGCGATTCCTGTGCGCATGGTTGTCAGGGAGGTCCTTTTTTCGGCCAAAAGAAGCTGAACCTCGTTTATTATCAAGCTCTCGTGATCATTTTTCCCGCCACTCGTCAAGCTTTTGTCCTCCGGATGTAATGGTTCGACCAGACTAGCCGACAACACTTTACCATCAAAAAGTAACCGTTGATTTAAGCAAGAGATTACCTCAAGCTTCATTCTTATCTCGATATACCAGCACCGGTCTGGTAGTTAAGCGCACGAGGTTGAGGGACTCGTCGCTTATGACTTTTAAATACTTAGGACGTTTGTGTCCGTAAGCGCTCAGCACCAGCAGGTCATATCTCTCCACGGCCACCGCTTTCAGGAGTTCGTCCACAAAATCACCCTTCGCTGTTTTTTTGATGGGAGTGAACCCCAATTTTTTTAAGGTCTCTTCGCCGGTCAACACACAGGCTTGGGCAAATTCCTCGCTTTCCCCCAGTGCGGTTTCCTGAACGTGCATAATGGTAATATCCGGCTTTTTCTTGCCAAACAGCGAGCCGATATACTCCAGCGCCCCCTGGTCACACTCAGACCCTCGATAGGCCACTAGAATTTTCTGAATCGGGCGGAAATCGCGCAGGATCAGCACAGGTTGCTGGGCATGGTGAAGAATTTTGGCATGAACCGCACCCAGGAGAAAACCCCGTAAGGAGGAGCGACCATGGGAACCTAGGACAATCATATCATACTGGCCGGTCTCGGCGGCATGAAGGATTTCGTCGGCCGGTTCACCTACGGCCACCTTTGGTTCACAAGGTATTCGGCCACCGATGCATACCTCACAAGCTTCGATTATCTCATCCAACACCTTTTTCGCTTCTGTTTCCACGGCCTCTTCCACATCTTTCTTAGTGGTGAAAGGGGCATAAGAACTTTCGGCCACTATCTCCACCAAATCGGGCTTGACAAAGAGGGCATCCACTTCTGCGCTAAAATGTTCCAGCAAATGGCAGCTATAACGTAGAGCCAGTTGCGATTCTTCGCTTTTGTCGACTGCGACCAGAATTTTCATAAGATCACCTCTTGGTAGATAGGGAGTGTAACGTCCCGATCATTGAAATTCGGGTTAAGGTTAGGGTCAACCGATTAGCGCATTATCAAAACCGAGGTCTGACACTTGCTGGCAAATCGCCCCACCCAATCTCGGGGGAAAAAGCGATCCAAGAGAGATTTCTTTCCCATCCAGAGTGCCAGCAGATTCTGCTTCAGTTCCTGGGCCACGAAGCTCTCGAATTCGGAGATCTCGGTCAGGGTGGTCTTCACCTCTATCTGGCGATCCTCATAGTAGTCGCCGATCTCGATCAAGCGTCGATAAACATCCTTTTTCATCGCCCCTTCCTGGCTGAGACCGATCAATTCCAACTTGGCCCCATGGATGGTGGCCATCTGATTGATCATCTCCAGGGAATCCTGGCTTATATAGCTCTGGTCCAGGCAGGCGAGAATCCCTGTTATGGGCTGTTCTTCCTTGACCAGCAACACCGAGCACTCCGCCTCATTCAACACCCCCTGCGGCACGGGAGAAGAACCTTGCCAATGGCACTTACCGCCTTTGGTACAGCCAAGGACGATGAGATCGGCTTCTTCTTCCCCGGTTTCAACCAAGATTCCTTGGGCAATGTTCCCAGCCCGCAAGCGGACTTTCAGATCTTTCTTGGCGCTACGGCAGACGAGCATCTCTTCCCAAAGGCCGTTTTTGACGGGAATCCATTGATATTCCCAGTTTTTCATGGCATAGGGTGATTCATCCCCATCACCACTTTTTAGAAAATCCTCGCGATAGCGGTGCAGGGCCTGATTCAGGGGGTGATTAAGCGGCAACGGGTCATTCTCCTCCTTGCCAGACAACCTGGTCCGGACCCCAAAGAGAGTCACATCAGCCCAGGTGTTTATTGCCAACTTGGCAGCTTCATGGACCGCAAAGTCGCTGTATGGGTTTTCGTCAACTGCAACAAGAATTCGCATGGTATCCTCCCTTCATATCTTAACCTGCGCCCTTCACCAGCTAATAAGAACGGGCGATGAAATCCGATCAAACAATGCCAGGAGCTGGCTCTTTTTGCTGAAACTCCGGTCAATGGCCGCCAGCACCAAGCCGTATTCCTGAAGATGTTCGACAAGTTCCGCTAGTGGCCCTTGAGCCACTCGACTCTGACCAGGAGTCCACCCTTCAGAACCGAGCAGTCTTCCTGCATCTTTGATTCTCCCATCCAATTCTTCCTCTCCTTGCGACAAGGTTAAGCCGGTTTGCTGAAACTTGTAGGAGAGCAGATCAATCCCGATCTTTGCCCCTCTAAAGATACGCAAAAAGGTTGAGATAAGGCGGTGGGGATCGGCCTCATCACTTAACAGCAGCAACACTTTTTGCAGCGGTAAGAGATTTTTGACCAGAATAAACGGGCAGCCCATATGCTGGTATAGGCTAGAATGAATCTTCTGGTAGAGTTTAGAAGAGAAAGAGACTGAGGGAATTCCTTCCACGAAAAGGTCATACGCTCCCCTTTTCAGCTCATTAAGGATCTCCTCTTCGCGGTCCCCGATGAAGATGAGGGGCTTGTTTAAAACAGGACAAAAACTGCTCTCTGCTTTGAGGAGTTGGGCGATCTCGTCCTTCCCCTTCTGCAGCAATTCTTTTTCCCAGGTACGACGCGCCCAGCCGGCACCAGTGGCAGGTCCCTCCAGGCCGGGGTCCTTTACATGGATGGTCTGGAGTTCCACTTCCATCAGGTTTGCCAGTTGGCAACCATATCTGAGTGCGATGCTGGATGCCAGGTCTGATTCGACGGCAACAAGAACCTTTATCATAGTTATCTACCCTCTTTCGGTAGGTTGACCGAAGGCCACCCCGGGAGACGTTGCCGGGGCAAAAGTCCTCCCTACCTAGATCGATTCTCCCGCACCTTCATCTCCGCCTTCCTGACAATCTCCTGAATTTCTCCCATTTTGAATGGTTTGGCGATGAAGTCGAACACACCTTTCTGGAAGGATTCCTTGGCGGTCTCCATGGTGGCGAACCCGGTGATGACGATCACCTCGGTTGTCTGAGAGCGGCTCTTCACTTCGGTGAGGAATTGCATACCGTCAAATCCTTCCATTTTCAGATCGGTGATGACGATATCGAACTCCTTTTTCTTGATCCGCTCCATGGCATCAACGCTATGGGTGAAAGCCTCCACCTCGTAGCCAACTTTTTCCAATCCCGGTTTTAGACGCTTGCACACAATTGGCTCATCGTCCAGAATGATTACCTGCGTTTTTTTCTCAGTGTTCATAATGCCTCCCTTCAGATCTGTCCAACCGCGTTAGGGGCTTCCGCTAACGCGAGAAAATCTTCCATGTATTTGGTCATGTGCTCATCGCTGATCATTTTCACATCCAGTTGGCGGGTGAATGCCACCAGTCGTCCGAGAATGCGCATCTTGCCAACCATGCCCTGGGCAGGAAGCTTTTTGATCCGCGCTACAACCAGATCCCCGCGCACATCAACACGGAAGTCATACCTTCCAAGGACTTCGGCGAGAAAGTTGGCCCTCCGGGATCTGCGGGTAATGTCCGTAACTCCGCCAAGAAATCGAAAGTAAGCGTAGTTGTCGTTGGGTTTTTCGCTTATGTAGGAATCAATAATGTTGAAGTGATACCCGAGCCGAAGACTGAGATTGAGATATTCTTTGCTTATGACCGCCAGATTCAGACCCAAATACCGCGGACTAGCCATGGCAGAAGAAAAAGTCCGGGTAAGACTTGACATGAAACTGCCAAAATCTACAGACATGGGTTCCGTCGCCCACATTCCCGGCTCGACCATTCCTTCCAAAAGAGCACGCATGGGCACCGAGATAACCTGGCTTTGCTCGATGTCATTCGAGTTTACCTGTTCAACCAGGCCACCACCGATATCAATGATCACCAGCCCCAGAGGAATAGGGAACTTCAACTTTCGCAATGCGGTTTCCGAGCGGTGGTCATACTTCAGCTCGATTAATTCCTCCACAGCCCTTTCGTGGACAAAACGGGTGATGTCGTGAAAGGTCTTGCAGGAGGTGGGATTGAAGTTCTTATCATGCGGATCCACCAGATTTAGTGGGGCGATTTTTTTGAGCACCCGGCGGAGTAGCCTGTATTCATATGTTTCTTCAATGGCTTCTTCGGTAAACTCATAGTAGCATAGCTCCTTGACCGTCCCCTCGTAGATCACATTCTGTTCGGCGTCCAAGGTGATCTCCTGGCCTGTTTGCAATAGCCGTGTTGCCACCCCGGTATTTACGATAGTTGGCACTCTGAATTCACGGGCAATGGTGGCCATGTGTCCGGTGGCTGAACCCACATCGGTAAGGATGGCATTGGCCCTTTTGATTACCCTTGCAAGGCGAGGCGAGGTGTACTTGGTGACGAGAATGGCACCCTGGGGAAAATCGTCCAAATCCTCGTCGCTTTTGACCACAAAGACCTTTCCGGTGCCGACGCCCCGTTGAGCAATCACGCCTTTCCCTGCAAAAATGATCGGGTAACTCTCGAGAACCGAGGAGATATCACAGACGAGCTGGTCAATCTGGGCTTTGATCTTCAGCGGTCTGGCTTGCAAGATGAAAACGGCGCCATCCTGATCCAGCACCCATTCAATGTCCTGCGGTCTCTTGAAGTATCGTTCGATAGTGAAAGCCATGTTCACCAGGCTCTGCACCTGTTCTTCGGTCAGGCACGGTCTGGTCTGGAGATCTTCAGGGACCGGGCGAATCTCGGTTCCCCCGCTCTCCCTCGTGGTGAGCATCTCGCTCTTGCGCACGATGTTGAGTGCCGTTATGGGGTAAGGAACCTCACGGCTCACGGTGTAGTTGTCCGCCACTATTTTACCAGCCACAAGTGGAGCACCGAGACCCCAGGTAGCGGTGATTATCATGACTTCCTGCTTAGGAGATTGTGGGTCCAGCGAATAGAGAACACCGCTGACTTTGGCATCCACCATCAGCTGGCAACCGACAGCCATAGCCACCTCAGTTTCTGAAAACCCTGTCTGGAGCCGGTATTCCATGGCCGAACTTGAATAGGTACTGGCAAGAACGTCCTTGTAGCGATCCAGGATATTCTCTGGGGGTTCATTGAGAAAGCTTGTATATTGACCGGCAAAAGTGTGCTCGCCGTCCTCACCCCAAGCGCTGCTGCGGATAGCAAGAGAGGGCTTCACGGTCTCTGCTGACAGGTAGAGCTGATCCATGGCGTTACCTATTGCTTTTTCCAGGGCTGGCGGGATCTTCCCCTCTATGATTAGACCTTGAATTCTTGCTGCAGCCTCCTCGCTGGAGTACTCGTTTTCTTCTCGCCAACCGGTGATAATAGCTTCAATCTGATCCCAGAGCTGATTGTGCTCCAGGTAAGATTGGAATGTTCTGGTGGTAATGGCGAAGCCGTCCGGAACAGCCAGGTGGAGTAGGTTTTTCACCTCCGCAAGGTTAGCGTTCTTGTTGCCGACCACATCGCTGAAATCCCGAGAGATCGCCGTGTAAGGCATGGTATAATCTGTCTTAGGAATGACCAGCCTGCCGGCCAGTTCTTCTCTAATGTCAGCGTTGATCCGCTCATAGCTTTCATAGAGGGGTAGGTATTTTTTTGGGGCGATGGTGTTCAGATTGTAGATGATGTTGTAGACCAGCTCAGCCGCTTTCTCACAGGTAGAGATAATGTACTGCCGGTCGAAGACGTAATCCCCCCCCAATTTGTCTCCCATATCAGCAATCAACTCAAGAATCTGGTTGTTTTTCTCCAAGATTTTCTGGAACCTGCCAAAGAGAACTCCAAACGGGACCTTTTGTGCGGCTTGCCGTCGAAAGTTGAGTAGCTTTTTAACTCGGCTTAATAAACTCATCTGCATCGATCTCTTCTGCTCGCCTTGAGCCGGGTTCGAATCACCCGGTCGAAAGGCTAATGAGCCCCTTTGCTCTCCCTGAACAAAAACCCCGTGAGCAGACCTGCGGCAATGGCAATCAGGCTGGCCAGTACCCCGTAGAGGCCGCCATGCTCAAAGGCAAGAGCTGACAGCATTGCGGGCAGACCAACCTCATCAACCTTCAGATGGTCGGTGGTCCTCGCCACAATATTCCCCTGGTTGAGGGCGAAGACCTCCACACTGTACTCCCCGGGAGGGAGGCGAGGAGGCATGGAGAGGGTTGCAGCAAAAGGTTTGGTGGAACCCTGACGTTCACCGTAGTGAACGGCGTCGTTTCGAACCCCGTATAGACCTTCACTTCTCTTCAGCTTCAGCAATTCCTCCAGGATAGCGTGCTTGTCCGCGGGGGTTGGGGTGATATCCACCTGACTCTCAAGAGAATTGAGGCTGACCTCTTGAACTCCCGGCTCCCCTGGGTTCAACCGCGCCATATCTTCGAAAGACTTTGCGGTATAGAGCAAATAGACATTAGGCAGCTGATGGAAGGTCACGGTTTCGAGATTCATCCACAAGATGCCTAGAACCCTGCCTTTTTTCTGGAATTCCAGGTCTTGCCGCTTTCCCTTAACCCTGATCACCAACTCGCTTTTGCCAGCTACCTCCCCGGTGACAGAGACTCGCTCGCCATTGTAGAAAGCGCCAATGTGAATCACCGATGGATCTAGCTTTGCCTTGAAGTTCACGGCTGTCCCGGCAAGGGTTGGACTGCACAGCAGGCCAGCAAACAAAAGAATCATTCCGGTGATGAGTGGTCTGAACACCTTAATGCCCTCCTTTATAAGCCAGCATAACATGGGGGGTGATGAGCAGGTCAAAGAGCATTTTGACCATTACCAGAAGAACGAGTGACGCCAGGAAAATTTTTAACTGATCACCTTTCAGCCGCTTGCTTATCTTGGCGCCGAATTGCGCCCCTAGGGTGGAGCCCAACAGCAGGATGAGCGCCAAAATAAAGTCCACGGTATGATTGGTATAGGACTGCATAATGGTCACATTAATGCAGGTAAAGAGAATTTGAAAGAGACTGGTGCCCACCACCACGTGCATGGGCATTCTCAGAAGGTACACCATCACCGGCACCATGATAAAACCGCCTCCGACGCCCATGATTGCCGCAAGAACCCCGACAAAAGTCCCCAGGACCAGGGGCATCAGGATAGAAAGCCGAATGCCCGACTTGTCAAAATCAACCTGCCAGGGAAGTTTATTTACCAGCCGGGCATACTTTGATTCCTTCTTTGCTGCAACCACAGCCACCTTGTCTTTCTTCAGCGCCTGCAGACTCTCAACGAACATGTAGAAACCAACAAATCCCAGCATCAGGACATAGGTCACTTTAATCAGGAAATCAGCATTACCCAGCTGACGCAGTATCTTGATGACCTGCACCCCCATGGTACCGCCTATCACTCCACCTATTAGCAGGACAATGCCCATTTTGACATCGACGTTGCCCAGTCGATAGTGGGCCAGAGTGCCTGAGGTTGAGGCTCCAACGATCTGGTTTGAATCGGAGGCTGCCGCAACTGTGGGAGGAATACCAGCCATAATCAACAGGGGTGTCATCAAGAAGCCGCCCCCCACCCCAAAGATTCCTGAAAGGATGCCGACCAGCCCGCCCATGGCAAAAATCAAAAGTACGTTTACACTATTTCCGGCGATGGGTAAGTACAGGTGCCAGAGCATGCTCATCTCCTTTTCGGTTTCGTCGCAACAGCTCTTTCATGAACCACCTCTATTCGGCAGTTGATCCTGTGTCGAATATTCTCCAGCACATCAACAAACTCTCCCCCACTACCCTTCTCCTTGGCCAAGGGAAAACCGACCACCAGCAGGGTAATTCCGTTCTCTTCTATGAACTTTATGAGCTCGCCTTCATAGGTGCCGTGGGTAATATAGTAGTCCACCACAACACCTTCCGAACGGCCTTCATCAATAAGTGCCTCGACTCTTTTTCTTGCTGCCGCCTCCATTTCTTCCTGGAGGTCCTGCTGGGTCGCGGCCATACCCGGGTTGATCACCAGGAGAATATATACCTTGGCCTTTATCCGCTTCCCCAGGTTTATGGCATGGATGGGAGCCCACAAGGTCATGGCGCTGGCATCCATCCCAACTAGAATCTTCTCCATTAGTTCCTCCAAAACGGTAGAAAGCACTATGGGCAAGATTGGTGCCAAAGATTATTTAATATAATATCAATAGTTTAGAGTTTTTCCGGCGAGAAAATAGCTGTCCCAGTTTCATAATGAAACGATAAGGGAAAGCCAGGGGTTAAAGAACCATGGATATTGGTATTGATGGCTCTTCGGACGGTAATGGGATGTTTCATTATGAAAAACAGGTGGTGCCCAGAGGGGACGGTGTGAGGAAAGGTTTTACTTTTCTTCCTGGAGGCCGTAGTGTTTCATCTTCCTCCACAGGGTGGTGCGCGGCAGGTTCAGGATCCTGGCACTCAGGCTCTTGTTGTGACCGGTCTTGGCGAGAACCCTGGCAATATGCCGTTTCTCAATTTCCTCGAGGGTCAGCAATCCTTCACCCTCTAAGGTTCTGAATTCCAGTTTTTGCATGTCCGGCGGGAGGTCCCTTAACTGGATAACTTCATCTTCACTGAGTGCCACGGCCCGTTCGATGATATTCTCCAGTTCGCGGACATTCCCTGGAAAGCTGTAGTTCAAGAGAATATCCATGGCTCGGTCGGCAATGCGACTGATTTTTTTGCCAAAAGCACGGCTGTACTTCTCGATGAAGTAGGAAACTAGCAAGGTGAGATCCTCCTTTCTGTCTGCTAACTTGGGAATATACAAGGTCACCACATTGAGGCGGTAGAAGAGGTCCTCGCGAAAGGAGCCCGCGGCAACGGCTTTCTTGATATCTTTATTGCTGGCGGCAATTAACCGAATGTCCAGGTCGATTGACCGAGTGCCGCCAACCCGCAGGATTCGTTTTTCCTGAATGACGTGCAGCAGTTTTACCTGCATTGACTGGGGCATTTCGCCAATTTCGTCAAGAAAGACAGTGCCACCGCCTGCGGTTTCGAACAGGCCGATCTTGGTGGCCACCGCTCCTGTGAATGCCCCCTTTTCGTGGCCGAAAAGTTCGTTGCTGATTAACTCCTCGGTGAATCCCCCACAGTTGAAGGAGACGAAAGGGTTCCTATTCCTTGGGCTAAGGGCATGAATGGATCTAGCGACCAACTCCTTACCGGTTCCACTTTCTCCCTGGATGAGGACGTTGCAATCAACCACTGCAACCTTCTTGATCATGGCAAACACTTCTTGCATGGGCGGACTGTTGCCAATGAAGTCTTTGAGAACGTCTCTCTTTGCCAGAGTTTCCCGGAGACGCCGGTTCTCTTGGCGGAGCTGTGTCTTTTCCAAGGCGCCTCTGGCCAGCAACCGTATCTCCTCCAATCTGATGGGTTTGGTGACATAGTGGTAGGCCCCCCCCTTAATTGCCTCGATGGCCGAGTCGATAGCTCCGTGCCCTGTGATAACCACCACCTCGGCATCCACATGCTGCCTTTTGACCCTCTTCAGGATTTCCATGCCATCCAGATCGGGGAGACGTAGGTCGGCAAAAACGAGATGGAAGGGTTCCTGGTCCATGCGTTCCAGAAAGGGATTCCCGGCAAGGAAGCACTCAACCTCGTAACCCTCCTTGCTCAGTGCCTTCTGGAGATGCTTGCACACCGGCACTTCATCATCTATGATTGCCACTCGCATCCTCATGAATCACCCAGGACTTGGCGTTCTCCCACCGGCAGGAATACCGAGAACGTGGTGCCCACATTCACTTCGCTTTTTACCTCGATGTAGCCCCCATGTGTGTTGACAATACTGTAGGTCACGGACAGACCGAGCCCGGTTCCCCGCCCAACTCCCTTGGTAGTAAAAAAGGGGTCAAAGATATACTCCAGGTCTTCCGGCTTGATTCCTGTGCCTGTATCCCTGACATCCACTCTAATGTAATCTGGCGAATCTTGGCTTGCCGCAATCTCAATGGAACCACCACCGGGCATGGCCTGGATAGCATTGAGGAGAAGGTTGAGAAACACGTGCTGCATGTTGCGCAGATTACCTCTGATGGCTGGCATGTCGTCCGGGAGATTCCTCTCCAGGCCAATGCCCGCTACCATGATCTGATTCTTCACCAGCTTGACCGTGCTGTCGAGCACCGCAGCGATGCTCAGATCTGTAGATGATGGTCGTTCATTGCGGGAAAAATCCAGGAGGTTTTTGACAATATCAGCCGCTCTGTCCGCCTGATTGAGGACATCAAGGATGAGTTCATTCGTTTCGGCGTCGGAGAGGTTGGTATATTCTTCCAGCAAGGTCTCGGCGGTCAGGTAGATGTTATTGATAGGATTGTTCAGTTCATGGGCAATGCCCGAAGTAAAGGTGCCGATGGCAGCAATCTTACGCGATTGCACCACTTCCTCTTGCCTCGATTCAATCTCGCCAGACATCTTGTTGAAGGCAGCGATGAGTTCGGAAATCTCGTCCCTTCTCCTTTCCTCATAGGGTATCGGGGTGTAGTTCCCCCTGGCGACATCTTCGGTAGTGCGTTGAATCAGGGCCAGGGGTTTGAGGATGTTTCTTACCACTAGCTGAAATATCAGAACAATGAGCAAGACGAGACTGCCCGCGAAGGCTATGGGAATACTGAGCGTACGTGTCAGCGCTCGGTGGATTCTCTCACGTTTGATTCTCAGAAGGTTCTGGGAAAAATCAACCAGCTCTTTTCCTTTTGCCCGAATCTTTTCCACCTCAATCTGACTGGCCTGCCTCTCCATTCGGTCCTGGCTTTCTGCCATCATGCCCTTATAGCTGTCCAGATCACTGCTGAATTTTCCTAGTTGCTCATCACCTATAACTTTAGCTATATCCGCAGCAAGTTTGGCAGTTAGCTCTTTGGTTTCACCGATGTAGAATATGTTTTGGTTGAGACTGTCCCTATCCCTATAGAAGAGGAAGTTCTTCTCGTAGCGTCGGATCTCAAGAATGTCATTGAAGAGATCCTCAAAATTCTCGGCGATAGCCAATCTCCTCTCTATGGAGGAAATACTCCAATAATAGAAAACGGTGAGGATGACCACAAACGCCAAGCAGGCGACAAAAACGGCAACAATCCTCCCCCTGATGGTGTTCAACATCTGTTCTTGTCCTTGTCTGATTTCCTGACTAGTGTCATCTTAGCAGAGGGTAAATCAAGACACAAGCTGGACGGTCCCCGACCAGCAATGCCAGAAAGAGGGCTTTGACCCCGTGCAGGAGGACCATAAATAGACTGAGAAGGAATTATTGCAGACTTCCTGGTGAGC
>CBFDBW010000030.1:0-13032 GCA_965603145.1 uncultured Syntrophobacterales bacterium | reverse complement strand
TGGGCTATCGTCTGGAAAACAAAGATGGCCTGGTCCTGGCCTATTCAGGTGATACGGAATACTGCCGAAATGTTGTGACCCTGGCCAGAGAAGCTGATCTTTTCTTATGTGAGTGTTCTTTCCCGGATCATCTCGAGACAAGCGGGCACCTGTCGCCGGCAGGGGCCGGAAGAGTGGCTCGGGAGGCCGGTTGCAAACGTCTGGTGCTCACCCACCTCTACCCGGCTTGTGATGAGACTGATGTAGTGGCGGCCTGCCGCAAGGAATACTCGGGGGAAATAATAGTGGCCGAGGACCACATGTGGTTCAAATTGTAGGTTTCAGGTTTCAGTGTTCAGGTTTCAGCTTCCATGTTTCTTTTTCCTGACACCTGACACCTATAACCCTAAGATTTGGTGCTTGGAGTTTGGGATTTCATAAGTTCGCCTTACTTCACTACTCCATTGCTCTATTTTTTCTGCCTGCTGCCCGCTAACTTTCTTTCCTCTTCTTCACTATCATAAGCGAAAGATACGGAACCTTCTTGCCCCGTAGTTCCTGCGGATTCTTGCAGATCACCTGATCTTCCATACCACATCGAGACACGAGCGTGACCCCATCCTGTATGCCGAGATCCTCGAGTGTGTCCAGTATCTTGTCTAAATGCCGATACACCTTTAGCATTACCACGCAGTCTACCTTGTTCATCATCTCCTTAAGTTGCTCTCCTCCTTTGGAGCCGGAAATCACACAGAAGGTCTCCTCTTGCGCTGCGACTATTTCATGAGCAGCTGCAGTAGCAGCTTGGTAAGAGGTAACACCAGGGATAACGTGGACGGGCACTTCTGGGGCCATCTCCTGTATGGTCTGCATCACGTATCCGAAGGTGGAGTAGGTGAGGGGATCTCCAATGGTAATGAATGCTACATCCTTGCCTTTTTGGACAAACTCCAGAATCCGACGCGCATTTTCTTCCCAAGCTCTTTCCAATGTTTCCTGCTCTCGGGTCATTGGAAAACTGAGCCTTACGACCTCTGCGCCGTTCAACATGTGAGATTTTGCATTCTCAAGCGCTAGGGAGTACTCATTTTTGCTGGAGGCAGCGGCAAAAATCACCTCCACCTGATTCAGCACTCTCATTGCTTTAAGCGTGATAAGTTCTGGATCTCCAGGCCCAACACCTACGCCGTACAAGGTTCCAGGTTTCATGATCTTTTTCCTTATGATTATGGTTGCAGGAGTAAAATCCCCACCTTTACATTCTTGGCCGATGTGAGATGTGTGAGGTTCGATATGCGATAAAGACTTTTTCCAACATCCCACATCTCCTCTGCCATCGCTTAGAAAACCCTTGATACAGTTGATCTGCTACCTGGCGTCATTTGGCCTCCTCAGGGTGTAAAAATGCCGCCAACTTCTCCACCGCTTCCACCGACCTGGGTCCTGGCCGGGAAAAAATGTGCTCATCCACGAACAGGACCCGACCCTCTTCCACCGCCTTGATGACCCGAAAATTTGGCCGGGATTTTGGCTCGGCCGGATTTCGGTTCATGGGACCTTTTTGGACCACGTACACCTCAGGATTGTAGCCAACCAGGGTTTCGATATTGATCCGAACCAGTTTCTTTCTGTTTGGCAGACAGTTGATGCCCCCGGCCTTCAAAATCACATCATTCACAATGGATTGTTGTCCTGCCCCCAGGAGATTTGGATAACGCACCTCAAAAAATACACTGGGTCGGTGCTCAGTTGCGGTCAGTCTCTGCCTCAATTGCTGGAGTCGACCCCGCAATTGCTTCACTAACCGGTCGGCCGCTTCCTCATCGCCACTGAGAGTTCCCAGCCTGTGAATGACTGAGAAAAGCTCCTCAAAAGTATTTGGCTGAAAGGAAGCTACTACTAACCCTCTTTCCTCTATCTGACGGATGACCTCGTGTCCATATTTCCTTCCGGAGGCTTGAATAATGAGATCCGGCTGCAACCCCAGCACCAGCTCCATGTTGGGCCGGAGGTGGGTTCCCACACTCGGTTTGCTTAAAATAGCCGGAGGAAAAAGATCCGCCCTGGTCCGGGCCACCAGACGGTCTTCTAGTCCCATGGCGAAAAAGATTTCACTGTAAGCTCCATAGAGTGAAATGATTCTCCTGGCAGGCCCCTCC
The DNA here is from genome assembly GCA_965603145.1 of uncultured Syntrophobacterales bacterium. GTDB lineage: Bacteria > Desulfobacterota > Syntrophobacteria > BM002 > BM002 > BM002. Next base: position 10,894 of record CBFDBW010000030.1, on the reverse strand, counting down.
AAGGAAATGACCTGGCCCAGGTCGTCGGTGATTCTCACTTCTGCCGGCGCCATCGCCGGGAGAAACAGCAGCAACTCCAAAGCGAGTAGCACAGCCATTGTATATCGACCAAAACGGAACATCTTACACCGTTGCTAAATCTTTGGTGGATTCTGCCTCATGGAATTAACGCTATGCGCTTGGCGCTCTGCGCCCGGCACAAACATCGCTTGAGGCACACCAGTATCGGGGTGCGGGATAATTCTGACCTCTGTCTCATAGATCTTTGACAGATTCTCCTCAGTAAACGTCTCCATGGTAGGGCCATCAACACTGATGCGCCCGTTTTTCAGAAAAATCAAACGCTGGCAGTAAAGGGCTGCCAGATTCAAATCATGCATAGCGCACAGGAAAGTGGCACCTTGGTTGTTCTTTTCCGAGAAGAGGTCGAACATCTGCATCTTGTGAGCCACATCCAGGTTGGCTGTGGCTTCATCGAGCAGCAGGAGTTCTGTTTCTTGGGCCAGAGTCCTAGCAATAATCACCCGCTGTGCTTCTCCTCCGGAAATCTCAGTGATCCGCCTTTGCGCTAGATCCAGGGTGTCAGTAAGGCGCATGGCCTCCATAGCTCTGGTCAAGTCTTCGTCGCTATCACTGCCAAACTCACGTTGGTGTGGATAGCGTCCCATAAGTACCACTTCAATACATCTAAAAGGAAAAGAGAGCTCTAGACGTTGAGGCACCGAAGCTTCCACCAACGCCAACTCACGAGCAGAGTAGGCCGAAAGCTCGCGGCCGGACACAGTTGCCTCACCCGCGTGCAAAGGCACGACCTTGCTAAGACAAAGAAGTAGAGTACTCTTACCACTTCCGTTTGGACCGAGCAGCCCAACGAGTTCACTTCTGCCAACATGGAAATCCAACCCATGCAGCACTACTCGATTCCCGTACTTCGCGGTCAAGCCTTGGACGCTAATCAAGAATCGCGCCTCCCCTCCTCCGCTTGAGGAGAAGGCAGAAAAAAGGTCCGCCAATCAGAGCAGTGACCACGCCAACCGGGAGCTCCTCACCACCAGGTAGAAGGGTGCGTGACACCACATCAGACCAGAGCAAGGCAAGGCCCCCGAGGAGTCCGCTGAAAACCATGAGCCTCTGATGCGCCGCTCCCATGGTCATGCGCACCAGATGGGGAACCACGAGACCCACAAAGCCGATTACTCCGGAAACCGATACTGCTGCGGCTGTAAGCAGGCTAGCTCCAACCAGAAGTCGGCGCCGCACTCGTTCCACTTCAACCCCGAGTTGACGTGCCTGCACTTCCCCCATCGTCATAATGTCCAGTTCCCGGGCACATTTTGCCACTAGATACAACCCCAGAAGCAGATAGGGGAGGGAAAAAGCTACATGGATCCAGCCTCGTCCCTGAAAACTCCCCATTACCCAAAAAACAATCGCCGAAACCGCCTCTTCATCCAGTGCCTTGATCAAAGCAATGAGGGCGGAGAGAAACGTCGCTACAACTATCCCGGCCAGCACCAATGTGTCCCTTCGCAAGCGTCCTTGTACCCGGCCGAGAATAACCACCAGGGCCAGCGCACCTAGGGCTCCCACGAGTGCCAACAGTGGAATGGTACCCAGCCCCAGGTAGGAGGCTCCCCCCAATCCCAGAGCAAAAGCCAGGGCTGCTCCGAAGGCGGCACCGCTGGCAACACCAATGGTGAAAGGATCAGCCAGTGGATTCCTCAGAACTCCCTGGAAAACAACTCCGGCCACCCCCAGGGCAGATCCCACCAGAAAAGAAAGAATCACCCTACTCAAACGAATGTCAAAGACCACCACCAGGGGAGTGCGTTCCACTGATCCAGCCGGAGAAAGACCCAAGCCCTCACCAATGGCAGCCATCACAGTCTCCCACGGGATCTGCAAGTGACCGATTCCGGTGGCTCCTAGAACTGATAAAAAAGATACTACCGCCAGGAGTACCAGACCGATGACAAAAACTCTCCTGGAGGCAGTCAGTCGGCCGCGAATCTCCTGAAGGTTTGGTGAGGTTTGATTCGAGTCAGGCAATTTGGTTTTCCTTCAGTGAAAAAGCTGGCCGGTGACATCCCACATCACTTATTAACGAAAATGCTCGAACGCAGCCCGTAAATGATCAACCCAAATATCCACGAACTCCTGGAATTCAGCTGTGCCTTTGAGCACCACTACGCAATTGATGTCCTCTTTTTCCAGCATGGATTTCCAGGAGTCTTGCTCCGGTCCTGCCATGTCGTTTCTGGCATGATCTCCAGCCACGGACATGAACGGCATCAAATAAACTCGTTTGATTCTTCTCTTCTTCAGGTCAGCCTTTATCTCGTCTATTTCCGGCCAACCCTCCACCGTACCCACAAAAATATTAGGGTCCAATTTCTGCACATGGTAGTTCAAGGCCGCATAATAGACATTGGCAGGATGATGGGTGCCGTGGCCCATCAAAACTACCCCCTCCTTCTTCTTACGTTCCTTGGGGATTACTTTGATGATTGCCTCTGCTACCCTTTGTACGTCCTCGCTTGTGGCCATCAGAGGGTAGCCAACCAGAACCTTTTTGATACCCTTGTCCATGCCGGAAAATTTGTGCACGTTTTTCAGCATGCTATGGAATTCCGCTCCAGGTGCGGTATGAAGCGATTGCACAACCACATGGGTGAAATTCTCCCGCATCATCTTGGCCAGGGCCTCTGCGGGTGTAGCCAAGTGCTTCCCCTCCTTAGCCATCTTTTTGATAATAATCCGAGAAGTGTAAGACCAGTAAACGGGCACCCCGGGAAAAGTTTTCTTAACCGACTGTTCGATGTTCTCAAACGATACTTGGGCCTCGGGAATAGTGCTACCGAAAGCCACCAGAAGGATTCCTTTTTTCATTGGCCTTTTATCTCCGTGGGCAGACAAGAAAGAGGGGGACAAGACGAGATAAACGAGGACGAGCAGGACAATTACTCTTATTGCAGTTTTCATCTTCTACCTCCGTTCCTTCTGGATCCAGAGCAAATTCTCAAGACCCACTCCAAATTGAGTGTAACTAAAGCCAATTGGTCCCGCCGATTCCGATTCGTCTCAATCCTGAGAAGGCAGCCTCCCCCAAATAAAAAGCCTTGAACCCTTTAAGGGGCTCAAGGCTTGCACCCAGTTTACTTTAACCTTGAGGGGATTCGGTATCCTCGTACCGCGAACCGGCAACTTTACCATTGTTGACGATTCTGGAAAGACGGCAGGTCTTCTGGCTCTCCCGATCCCCGGCTCGCCTTCCCACCCCGCTTCATCCCAAGCGCTGTAGAGGGACTTACTGGGCAGTGACTTTAACGTCGGGCTGGATTCTGGCTATACGTTTGCCAGTAACCTTCTCGGCCCGGAGTATACCGGAGATGTCTAACCCCACCTGCACAATCTTGCCGTGGTGATGAGGTCGGGATGACAGCGGCGGGACCGCTCCCGACTTTCACGGGATTCCCTTTTAAACCCGGCCCACAATGAATAATGTGGCCTAACGGCACCGTCCTTTTATGGCTATCCATCATATCAGCACCAGCGAATTTCAGTCAAGCGTTCAATGAATTGTTCAGTTTTCAGTCTTTCAGGGCAGGTGCCAGCCCGGATTTTGCACATTCTACTGAATTTTGGCACGCCCCTTGCTGTAATGGGGTTCCATGGAAATACGTACTGAACTACTGACTTGAGTACTGCATGCAAGGAATTTTCTTTACCAGATTAGGAGAATGAGAAATGACATACATCTGCATCAAATGCAGAAAGCTCTGGGTCAGGGGAGACCATACCAGTGAGTATTCCGGGGGATTGTGTGAAGGGTGCACTACAGGCTACATTAGAGATAGACAAGAAAGTCAGGGATTTCATGATTGCTTCAAGAGAGCGATTGAACTCTGTTCAAGAGTGGGTTGTAGTTACTGGTTACTGTGCAACAGGAAGCTGATGGGACCAAGTGCGACCGCTCCAACTTGATCTCCTTCCTCAACCCTGAGGAAATGGAAACCCCACGCTTCGAGGCCGACATAGAGGCCAGGCTCGCACATTTCCTCACCGGTTCTGTCATATACGTCCCCACTGACGACGTCGGTCAAGCGCCATGCCCGCCCGGCCAGGTCATCCCAGGGTGGGCGGATACGTGCCTGGGCGCTAAGGTCTGAAAAATTCACCACGATCAGTCGTCGCTGGTCGCCTTTGTGCCAGCACCAGGCGACCAGGTTGGTGTAACTAGCATTGTCCGGCCAGCCAATAAGCTCACACAGCCGCCACTCTCCATCCCGGAAAACCGGCGCCTCGATTGCTTCCAGCAGGGTCCGGTAAAAAGTTTGAAGATCATGAGAGGTCTGTTCGGAGGGGCGGCGGCCCAATTGCACCGGCAACCTGACCTGTCGCCCTTCGAATTGTCCCTCGTGGAATAGCTTTGCTCCCGGCAGTGTGGCAATTGTCACCGCGGCGGCGGGTAATCGCTGGGGCCAAAAGATGTTAGCAGCACGAGGTTCGTCGTGGTTCTCGATGAAGCGAACCAGCTTCTCTTGGTAATTCAGGTCGGCCAGCAGGTGTTGCCGGATGTTCTCGGCCGCCTCGTGAACCAGGCAGTCGTATAGTCGCTTGTCGTAGCAGTAGTCGAATCCCTGCTGCTGCAGTTCCCACTCCATGTCCCAGTAGGCCTCAGCCATAAACAGGAAGTCGTGATTCTTCTCACGGACGGCCCTGATCACCTGCCACCAGAATTCAGACGCAGCCCGCTCTCCGGCCCGATGCCCCCAGGTTTGCTCAAAAACGCGGTTGACGAGCAGCATGGCCATGTCGCAGCGCACGCCGTCGCATTGATCGGTGATCTCACGTAGAGTGTCTATGGCAGCCTGGCGCAGCCCCGGAGAAAAAGCGCTCAGTTGCGCTGTGTCCGTCCACGGCGAGAAGTAAGGATCGCGTCCATGAGCGAAAACCTTTCCGTCTGCCTCGAAAAACTCACCAGGTCTCCCTGCCAGATCATTGGCGTCTCCCTGAATCAAGTATTCAGGGTGCTCGAAAACCCAAGGGTGATCCAGCGCCACATGGTTCGGCACGAAGTCCAGCATCAACAGGATGTTCCGTTCTGCCAGGGCCTCGCGTGCCACGGCCAGCCCTTTCGGCCCGCCGAGGTAATCGTCTACCACGTAGCGGTGTACGCAGTAAGGTGACCCGACTACATCTTCTGGCGAAAAGTCTGCCAGGACCCGCTGGTATTCGGTTTGCAGGTCCCCGTGCTGGCGCGCGTGGATGCCCACCGAACTTCTTTCCCAGACACCCATCAACCAGACCGCATCGACGCCCAACCCAGCGATACCGTCCCACTCCTCCGGTGGTACGGTCGCTAACGTGATGGACCGTTGGTAGCGCTGACTCAGTTCGTGGAGCCAGACCCAAGCGTTTATTTCATAGATGATGGGATTCTTGGGCCACTCCATCACAGCCATATCTCCCAGAAGCTAAAAGATTAGCCTTTCGAAGCTAGAAGATGATATCATACAGTTACAGCAATTTCTTACGTCATGTTTAAAAAGAGGAAAGTTGAAATATGGAACCGACAATATCCGCGGAGCAGGTGGAAGCCATCGTACGCAATCTGCATCACGATCCATTCCAGATTTTGGGACCGCATGAAATGGAAGTCAACGGTCGTAAAAACTGGGTGGTGCGTGCCTTTGTGCCAGACTCTACTGAAGTGTATCTACTCAATCCCGAGACCGATGAAGAATACCGCATGCGATCCGCACATAACGAGCATTTTTTCGAAGTGGTTTTGCCTAGGCCCAAAGAAATTTTTATGTATCAGTATCGAATCGTGGCAACAAATGGTCATGAGCGCTTTGTTTACGATCCTTATTTCTTTTTGCCACAGATGGGTGAATTGGATTTATATCTTTTCGGACAGGGCGATCATCATAAGATTTACGAAAAGCTTGGCGCCCACCCGATGGAGGTCAACGGTGTAAAAGGTGTATATTTCGCAGTGTGGGCGCCCACCGCACGCAATGTGAGTGTAATTGGCAACTTTAATGTCTGGCAGGGCGGCAAACACCAAATGCGAGTCCTGGGCTCCTCCGGGGTCTGGGAACTTTTTGTACCCGATATCGGCGTGGAAGAAGTTTACAAATACGAGGTCAAGGATCAATCTGGGAATATCTTTGAAAAATCTGATCCCTATGGTTTCCAGTTCGAGTTTCGTCCCGCCTCGGGCTCAATTGTCGCTGACCTAAGCAAGCACAAATGGGCTGATCAGGAATGGATGGATAGACGTCGAAGGACAGATCCTTTAGGACAGCCGATCTCAGTCTATGAGGTCCATCTCGGTTCGTGGATGCTGGTGGTGGAAGACGGCAATCGCTTCCTGACTTATCGCGAGTTAGCCCATAAGCTTGTGGAATATGTAAAAAAGATGGGCTATACCCATATCCAGCTTCTACCAGTGGCGGAGCACCCACTGGATGCTTCGTGGGGATATCAAGTCTTGGGCTATTTTGCGCCCACCTCGCGTTTTGGAACACCCGAGGATTTTCAGTATTTTGTTGATTACTGCCACCGGAATGACATCGGTGTCATCGTCGATTGGGTGCCGGCACATTTTCCACGTGATGCCCACGGATTGGCATTTTTCGATGGCACGCACCTGTACGAGCACGCTGACCCACGCAAGGGAGAACACCAAGACTGGGATACAAAGATCTTTAATTTCGACCGCAGCGAGGTGCGCAACTTCCTCATCGCCAACACCCTATTTTGGTTCGAAAAGTACCACATTGACGGTATCCGGGTGGACGCCGTGGCCTCCATGCTTTACCTAGATTATTCAAGAAAGGAAGGCGAGTGGATACCCAATCAATTTGGTGGGCGCGAAAATTTAGGAGCCATAGACTTTTTGAAGCGGCTTAATGAGCTAATCTTCAGTTATTACCCTGGCGTACTGTCCATCGCCGAAGAATCTACAGCCTGGCCGGGTGTTTCGAAGCCAACCTATCTAGGCGGTCTCGGTTTTAACTTGAAATGGAATATGGGTTGGATGAACGATTTCTTGACCTATTTTTCCAAAGACCCGGTTCATCGTAAGTACCATCACAACATGATTACCTTTGCGCTGTTGTATGCATTTCATGAAAATTTTGTCCTGGTGCTCTCCCATGACGAAGTGGTGCATGGCAAACGCTCTCTATTGGACAAGATGCCTGGCGATATGTGGCAAAAGTTTGCGAACCTGCGCGCCTTACTTGCTTTCATGTTTGGTCATCCAGGCAAAAAATTGTTGTTCATGGGCACAGAAATTGGTCAGTGGGATGAGTGGGAAGAGGCCCACAGTTTAGATTGGCATCTGCTGAAATACGAACCACATCGAAAGCTGCAGCGCTTTGTGAAAGAATTGAATAGAGTGTATAGAAACGAGCCAGCCCTATACGAAGTCGATTTCGATTACACTGGCTTTGAGTGGATTGATTTCATGGATTCTGATAACAGCATCATTACCTTCATGCGCAAAGCCAGCGATTCCAAAGACTTGTTAGTGTTCGTCTGCAATTTCACGCCGGTGTATCGCGAGGACTATCGCGTCGGAGTGCCTTTTCACTGCGAATACAAAGAAGTCTTGAATAGCGATTCTGAAATGTATTGGGGCAGCAATAAAGGCAATTATGGCGGCTTGTGGAGCGATGAAATTGCCTGGCATAATCAACCCTATTCACTCAAGTTGAAAATTCCACCACTTTCAACAATGATTTTTAAACCGCAATGTGAGCCACTTGACTGAGAATGGGGCAGCCGCTGCAGCTGAGACTTGGTTTGAGGAGTCCCAGATTAATCCGGATGAGAACTGATCAGCAATTCTGAATCCAATACGGCCTGAGAGGTAGCCTGGACTGTTCCAGACTCGGAGGGTTGCACCTCAGCCACAGGTGACGGAGGTTGCTTCGGGGAACGGCTGAACCACCACCCTGAGAAGATCAGAACCGTCAATAAAGCGAGGGCGCCTAATAACACCATCCCTTTTTGCCTGGCAAGCTCAAGCCGCAGCCGCGGGTGGCCAAATAATTCTCGCCACCAGGGCCGACCAAGACGCTTCATCTCCTCTTCCACCTTAAGCAACCTGGCTAGAATCTTTTCTAATAAATCCTGATTATGAGCATTTGTTGTGCTCCTGAACTCCCCCAGCCGTTTTTGCTGTTCTTTCTCCAGCTCCTTAAGTCTGGTCTCAGTCCCCTTCCATTCACTGGTTTGGATCTTGACGTTTTGTTTTAACTCATTAACTTCGAATGTCAGCTTCTCCAACTCCGTATCCTTGGCCTCCAATGCTGCCTTACACGTAAGGAGATATTGACGTTCACTTTCAAGCAGTCCGAAACTAGCCAAGGGTCGCTTTGGCCTGTCCCTCTCTTTATTGACAGAAGCCCTCCTGTTCCTCTCAGCCGATGTGGTAACAGAAGGTTTGACCTGGGGTTTTCTATTTGCATCAGCAAAAGCCCGCACTTCATCCATAGACACATAGATGCGGCCACCCTCTTTTATTCGAGTTAACAGTCCCTTATTGAGGTATGTGATTATCGTGCCCTTGGAGACATCCAGACCCTTGGCCGCCGCCTGGATGGTGACTTTTTCCTTCGGAGGTTCTGGGCCGGATAGGAAAAGGTGAGATACCTTTGCCAGCCCTCTCCCTTGGTTTTTTCTATCTTTCATAGAAGGACCCAACCACGATCAGAAACTGATAACCGAATTTACGCCTCCGTAGGCATCATCAGCTGTTGTCTCGTTGTCAGGATCAGGTGTCCAGCGGTCATCAACCAGGTATTTGTACTCATAGGATCCCTGCCTGAGAGAAATGGTTTTGTGCCACAGCGGTCTACCCTGGGACTCCGTGAAATGAAGGGATTCCGGCACCCACTCGTTAAAATCTCCAGCGATCTGCACCATGGCACCCTCAGGCGCTTCCAGTTTGAACACAATCTCCCTTTCCACCGGCGACTTCAGCAGTCCTTCAGCTTCTAAGAGCGATCCAATAGTAAAACCTTTCTCCTTCATTTCAGTTTCCTCATTGAGGATCTCCATGGCCAAATCTTGATAATCGCGGAAGCCAGCACAATATTTATCGTATTCGGCTATGGATTTTCCGTGGCTTGCGGCTTCTCTCAGCTTGGTGCAGGTATTGATAACAGTCTCGAAGCAGTTTTCAAAAAACCTGTCCCGCAACGACTCCACTACGCCTTTGCAGAAATTGGTCCTGCGGTCGATGTTCGTGGGCAGAATCTTGACAGAGAGCCGATGATCCACTTTCTCCTCTATTATCTGGATTGTATCGAGAAGCTTCCCCAGACCGTGGAGAGAAAAGGAACTAGCGTCAACAGGAATGATTGCCTCCTCAGCTGCCACCAGACCATTAAAAGTCAAAAGGCCTACGCTGGGAGGACTGTCAATGATGAGATAGTCGTAATCGTTTTCAATGTCCACCAGGCTCTGGGCAAGTTTATACTCCCGCTCGTTTCCACCGGCCATTACTTGCTCAAAAGCACTCAAGACCACATCGCTCAAGACAAGGTCAAGATTCTCTCCCAACGTCTGGATGGCTTCGCTAATTGGTATTTCGCCCAGTAAGACCTCATAGATCGTCTTTTCCGCCTGGTCACCCTTTGCCCCCAGTCCAAGTCCTGCATGCCCTTGCGGGTCCAGATCAATCAACAGGACCTTCTTGCCTCCACCTGCCAGGAAGCATGCTACATTTATTGCCGTTGTCGTCTTGCCGCAACCGCCTTTTTGATTGACGAGAGCAATTTTTCTCATGACTCTCCCTCCTTTCTGATTACGGGCAGGAAAAGAAAATAGATCTCTCCCCTTGGTTGATCCCATACTGAAATTATTGAACTTCATACCTTTGCCAACAACTCTACGAATCAGGCCGCCAACCGTTTGAAGTGAAACTTTCTCGGTTAGTATCCTTCTAGCTTGTCTCCGTCTGTCTGCGGGGTAATTCTTGCTTGAAGGTAATTTAGAGGAATCTGGGGGAGCAGGGGGAAGGTTTGCCAATTCATCCGGCGCGCGAACGAACACACCCCATGCGGACCTTAGTACTTCTGTCCACTTTTGGTGCTGGTGCACCCGAATGCTTTCCCTTAAGCGGTGAAGGGACATGAACATGCCAAGGCGCTTTGGTGGTTTCTATATAATTACTGGCCCAGATATGTATGGGCCGAACAGCCTTGTCACAATTTCCACATGTTGTGATGAATTATCATCAGCCTCCTATATCATCTACCACCTGGCGGGACTTAAACCACACTTTATTGGACATGTCAAGTAAATAGACCACGCCCATCTCCTGGAGGAAAGGATATTTTAGATTGTAGATTGCAGGTTGAATGGTTGTCTAAGAGCCCCAGGATAAATGTTGCAGCTTCTATCAATCTAAAATCCACAATCTTCAATTGGCATGTTTGTTGCCTATTTAAGGAATTTGGGAGATGTCGAAACCTGCAGGGATTCGTCAATAATGAAGGCATGGAAAACCCAGGTGATGAAATTAACTGAGAGACAAAAGCTGTTGCTGGATTCCGCAAGCGACTGGATCCAGGGCAATTATCCTGAGGCGGGCTTGGTAGGTGTTGCCTGGTGGTTTCTTGACTGCGGCTGTATGGCTGGAATGGGGTTTTCCCTTGAATCTGGTATAGTTACTCCAGCAGTTCGAGTTGATAGGGAATTGGTAGAAGACGGAGCGGTGCCGGAGTGCACAAAATGATCGGAACACAATCCCGCCAACCTAGATAGAACGTTTACCCTTGGAACAACATGGTTTAGACCGGTACTGGATTCGGAAATGAGAGATCGAATCAAAAAAGAACTATTCGGCCCATTATTAGAGAAGGAAATTGTT
>CBFDBW010000029.1:0-13263 GCA_965603145.1 uncultured Syntrophobacterales bacterium | reverse complement strand
CGTGCCGGTGCACATGCGCAGCTTGTTCGTTGAGCCGCAATGGCCATGCTAGTAATTCAAGGAAACGGAGTCAAGGAAATTTCATCACCCTGTTCTTGCCCTGGCCTTCCTCCTTTTCACTCGCTCATCTACCCTGTCCAGGCCGTTTGCTCAAATTATTTCATCTCGTAAAAGTTCACCCACAAGACAGCGCCGATCTCCACATTCTTACCCTCCATCTGGCGATTATCAGTGCTGAGTGCAGCGAAACCCCACCATCCGGCCTTGGGCACCGCATAGGTAAATACACCAGAGGAGTCAGCTTTGATAGTCTGGGTTACCATGTAATCAGTAGGAGCCGAATAGCTTCCACCTAGGTTGAAGTACTCCACCTCCACTTCAGCATGAGGCACCGGTTTGTCGTTTACCATAACCACACCTTGAAAGACATTTCCGGCATAGAGACCAAAGGGTCTGCTCAAGGGCACAATTTCGGTTTTTAGACCAATGGGTTCACTCCAGCCCTCATCTTCCCCGTACGCTGCTACCACGGTCTTAGTATAGTGGACAATGTAGCTATCTTCCGCCGGTTCCCAGTAAGGCTGTGGCTCCATGTAAAACACGTAAAGGCCTGGTCGTTTGATCCGGTAGTTTGTCTTCCAAGTGGTATACCCGTTGATCTTTTGGGAAATCAGCGTGTGCTGCAGATCCGTCTTGACGCCGTTGGCAACCACCCCAAACTTCGCCGGCCTTGCCAGCTCCATACCCAGATTTTCGAACGGATGCCAAAACATGAGTTGTAAAGAGACGGTGTTGCTTTCACCTTTCATCACCATCTCATCCGAGGGAATAATCATGCCGAAATGTGCCTCAGCAGCTCCCCAGGCTAGCAAAACCACACAGATGACGAAAACAAGTTCCCTGCTCACTCTCAACCTCATTTCTTCCTCCTCAACTTCCCGCAGGTGACTAGTCCTGTGGACCAGATGGATCCCAACACCTTCAGTCGGGCGAAAAAAAAGCCACAAAGTCCACCCTAACCTCAGTTCAGGTAAGCCTTCATGGCCTGTTATCTATGAATTTAATTCCTCGAATTTAAATCTGGAGATTCGCCTCCACCGCTACTCCTCTATAAAAGATGTTCATGCACATTGTCAAGACTCAATGGCTATTGCCTTTCCTTAATCTACGAAGCTTCTCAAGCGCTCACCTCGAGAACTGTGTCGCAGCTTGCGAATAGCCTTTTTCTCAATCTGTCTTATGCGTTCTTTGGAGACACTGAAACGTTCACCTATGGTCTTCAAGGTCTCGGTGGGCCTGCCATCAATGCCAAATCTGGACTTGAGGATAGTTGCTTCTCGGCTTGAAAGAGTACTCAGGACCTCAGCAGTAATCTCTATTAACTCCTGCTTACTCACATCCTCGAGCGGGGAGACCGCTCGATCATCCGCAATGAAATCACCCAAACGCTGCTCCTCACTTCCCAGGGGAGCTTCCAGGGAAATCGGACGGGTGGACAGTTGGATAATCATCATCACTTTGTCTATACCCAAGCCGCTGTGCTCGGCAATTTCCAGAGGGGTGGGTTCCCGGCCGAGTTCTTTCACCAGTTCGTAGAAAATCTTGAAAAAATGACTCTTCATCTCAATGAAATGTACAGGCAGTCGAATAGTGCGAGTCTTATCGTAGATCCCGCGAATAATCGACTGACGCACCCACCAGGTGGCATAGGTACTGAAACGGTTCCCTTTGGTATAGTCGTAACGGGCAACCGCCTTGAGCAGACCCATGTTTCCCTCCTGAATGAGATCGAGAAAACTCAAACCTCTGCCCCTATGCCGCTTGGCAATGCTCAACACCAAGCGCAAGTTGCCCTCAACCATCTCATTTTTAGCATCATCCATTCTTCTCGCAATTTCAAGAGCTTCTTCCGATAATTGATGCTGATCTTCAGTAGCATCCTCCTCAGCCGCAGCCTCCTTAAGAGCCGCCAAAGCATACTCAGCCATCTTCTCCCGCAGTCCGGGGTAATTTGTTGACTCTGTTTGCCACTTGCGTAACTGTTGACGCAGACCATCAAAGTGGGAACCACTGGTGCGCTCACCCCACATCAGAGCTACCAACTCCTTTTGTCCCTTCTTGATGGTTTTAGCCAACTCAATCTCGCGTTCTGGTGTGAGCAAAGGAAAATGAGAGATCTCCTGGAGGTAGCAGCTGATTAGATCGCCTTGGAACATATCTTCTGCACTACCCTTCACATCGACAATCTTTGCCACTGAACCATCTTTGGAACGAGCCATTTGGCTGCTAGCTCCTCGTGGGACACAGTCCCTTTTTTCACCAGGCCCGGTTGTACTGCCTTCCTCATCCGGTTCTGCTCTCAGAAAATCCTCCTCGCTGCAGACTAAATTTTCAAGACATTCTGCCCCCATTAGTTTGGTAGAGAGCAATTCATTGAGGCTATCTGCCTGGCGCTCGCAAACATCTTCGTACTCTTCCTCGGCCCTGGATCGTTTACTGACGCACAAAGCCATAATGCAAATCCCCCTCTCAACCACCAGCCGGGGCTGGAAGCTATGGTTAGAATCAGATAGAAAATTTCTGCTTATTAAAAACACTACTTTAACGGTCGGAAAAGTAAGCATTTTCTTTCCTTCTGTCAAGGAAAAATAAATCACAAGCTCTCGCCCGGATGTTTCATGAATTGCCGTCGCGAGACCGTGGAGAAGAGTGTGCCTCCGGGCTAGATGAACAGGGAGGAGTTTGCGGGTAGGAAGTGGGAATGGAGCAAAGAGATTTAAGATTTGAGATTGAAGATTGGGGAATCCTAAGATTATCCCTTTTCTTTCGTTTACTTAAATCTGAAATCTTCAATCTAAATTCTTCAATCTCCTAGATATGTAGTTCCACCACATCACCATCGTGTAAGGCATAGTCGCGCTGGACCATCTGACCATCAAAGACACCTTCACCCCAGACCTTGGCCAGTTTTAGTTTTTCTGCGAAGTCTTTGTGAACCTTAGCGGCAAAATCTTCCACAGTGCTTCCCTTTTTCAAAACAAAGGGAGAGGTAAGGTCAGCTTCTTTTCCAGGGGCTTTGGAATAAACGCGAATGATTTTCAACCTCTCGACCAACGTCATCTTCAAGAGCTCCAGGTTGCGACCGCTCGTAACAGACGCAGAGCACAGTGGCCAGTCAGCATTAATCAGTTCACGGAAAATCTCAAGATTCTCGTCAGTATTCTCGTCATCGTTCTTGTTGGCCAGCACCAAGAAAGGAATGAACTTCAAGAGTCCCTGTTCAGCGTATCTATCCTGTAAATGGCATGGTATTATGCGGTGCTCTTCCAGTAAGCTGATCGTCTCTTCCAATTGTTGCACCGGATCGGTCTGTAGATCCACAACCAGCAGGATGAAATCAGAGCGGCGGATTAGATCCGGCAATTCCGGCTCCACATAGTCCCGGTTGAGCGGTGGAGTATCCACCAGTTGAATCTGTATGTTTTCCACCGGCATCATCCCGGGGGTTGGCTTCCAGGTGGTGAGGGGGAAATCAGCCACCTCTGGGTTGGCGTTTGTCAGGGCCGCCACCAGGGCAGATTTGCCCACATTGGCAGGACCAACCACCGCCACCTGCCCTGCCCCTTCCTTGTCGATGTGGAAGGCAGAATCTCGCTTGCCAAGGCTCTTCTTGCTCTGGGTTGCAGTCTTCAGCTTGGAGATACGCTTGCGAAGGACTGCCCGCAGTTTGTCCGTGCCCTTGTGCTTGGGCATAATTGTCAGCATGTCTTCAAGGTGGGCGATCTTCTCCGGGACCGTCTTGGCGGCACGGTAGCGTTTTTCAGCTTCATAGTAATCGGGAGGGAGGTTTGCAGGCATTTCTAACCGAGTGGCACTCTAAAGCTGTCAGGACAGCAAAGTTATGAATTGTTATCAGATTACGTTAGAAAACTTTGCAGGGAAAGTCAACCAATGCTTGACTCCGGAAATCTACCCTTACGGCTCCAAGGAAAGAAATCATCCAAAGGTGGGGGAGGGGGAGACTAAACCCTACCTACACATGAGCGGAGTGCTTGCGTCCCAAAATTTTTCCACCAGGCAGGGCAAAAGGTCGTTGCATCTTTTAGCCAAACTGTGGCATTTTGTCAGGTAATACTTTAATATTATATTGTTTGATAAATTCTCTATTGAGGGTAACCATGCCAATTTATGAGTATCTCTGCTGCTGCTGTAATCGGTGTTTCGAGACCCTGGTTTTTCGTTCAGACGAGCCACCTCCTCAGTGCCCGCACTGTGGCGCTGAGAGTGTAGAACGTTTGCTTTCATCTTTTGCCTGCACCACTTCTTCTGGAAGATCGGGCAGTGAGACTTCAGCATCTGGATGCGGTAGCACCGGCTTCTCTTGAGCCTCCTAATTCGGTCGGCGGTGCCGCCCTCTACTTACGTAACACCCTCCCTAGATCCGTCAAAGCAACTACAAGGATTTAGATACCCGTGTGGTTCATAGCTGATCTCCATATTCACTCCCACTACTCGGTGGCCACCAGCAAAGCCATGGAACCCGAGAACTTGTATCGGTGGGCGCAGCTCAAAGGGATCACGGCAGTTGGAACAGGCGATTGCACCCATCCTGGCTGGTTGGAGGAACTGCAAGAAAAGCTCCAGCCCGCGGAGTCTGGTCTGTACCAACTCAAAGCGGATCTGGCCACATCTGTGGACGCAACAGTTCCCAATCGCTGTCGGGCGCCAGTGCGTTTTCTGCTCAGCGCTGAGGTCAGCAGCATTTACAAGAAGAACGGCCGCACCCGAAAAGTTCACAATCTCATCTTTCTGCCCGACATGGATGCTGCCCGCAGGTTACAAGCCGCCCTTGCCCGTATAGGCAACATTCAATCAGACGGCCGCCCCATTCTGGGACTGGATGCCAAGGAGTTGCTCAAGATCGCTAAAGAGACCACCGACGAGGCTGTACTTGTTCCGGCCCACGCCTGGACCCCTCACTTTTCCGTGCTCGGGGCCAAATCTGGCTTTGACAGTCTGGAGGAATGCTTTGAGGAATTGACCCCACTGGTTCCCGCCATTGAGACCGGTCTTTCCTCTGATCCGCCCATGAACTGGAGACTTTCCTCCCTGGATAGTTTACAGCTCATATCCAACTCTGACGCTCATTCCCCTGTCAAACTCATGCGGGAGGCAAATCTGTTTGATACCGATCTGTCTTATGCGGCCATCATGATAGCTATCTCTGAACCGGATAGCCCCGAGTTTCTGGGCACCTTGGAGTTCTATCCCGAAGAAGGCAAATATCACTACGACGGGCACCGTCCCTGCCGCGTCCGGTTTTCCCCCGAAGACACCAGAAGGAATGACGGACACTGCCCCAAGTGCAACCGCAAGGTGACCGTGGGGGTTATGCACCGGGTGGAGAAACTGGCCGACCACCCTGCCGGAAGGCAATCACCTGGAGCTCGCCCATACAAGTCCATCATTCCCTTGATAGAAATTATTGCCGAAGTGGAGCAGGTCGGGACCAACAGTAAAAGGGTAACCGGAGCTTACCTAGAGCTTCTCAGCAGACTGGGAAACGAGTACCACGTGCTGGTGGAAGCAGAACTGGAAAGTATCCGCCGGTCTGGTTCAGACCTCCTGGGCGAGGCCATAAGCCGGGTGCGCTCCGGGCAAGTGGGCATCCAACCAGGGTACGACGGCGAGTTCGGCACCATTCGACTGATTGACAGCCAAGAACGCGAACAGATCTACGGCCAGCTGGGCCTTTTTAAAAGGTAAACGGTGAACAGTTTTAGAACCATCCCCTCAGCCGTTTATCGCTCACCGGTTACTGTTTGCCAAATGCTTTGCACTCTTTCCTTCGCCACCTTCGTGGATTCATCTTCCTTTGGGGAGTAGTTCAAGCATGCTAGAACATCTCAACGAAGCTCAACGGTCGGCAGTTGAACACACCGAAGGGCCCCTCCTCATTCTCGCCGGTGCCGGAACCGGCAAAACCAGAGTGCTTACTCATCGAATAGCCTATCTCATTGAGAACAAGGTCGTTGAACCAAGACAGGTTATGGCGGTCACCTTTGCCCGCAAGGCCGCATTGGAAATGACTACTCGCCTGGAGGCTCTGTTGTCTCAACCCTCCTGGGTCCGTGAAATTCGCATAGGTACCTTTCACTCCGTCTCTGGCTCTTTGCTCCGCGAGAGCACAGATGCAGCAGCCAAGTTGGAACTCCTGTCTGAGGCTGACCAGATGGATCTTATCAAAGAAATCCTCAAACAGCACTCCCTGTCAGGACCTGATTGGCAGGCTCTCGAGGTAATCCGCAAGATCTCTCTGGCAAAGGGCCGGCTACTCTCCCCCGATGATCTGACCAGAGACAATAATAGTAAGCTCGCCACTGTATACCGCCTCTACCAGCACATCCTGGAAAAGGACCATTTGCTGGACTTCGACGATCTGATTAGTAGGCTCGTTTTTCGCTGGGAGGCCGAACCTGCACTACTCTCTCGCCACCAGAAGCTTTTTCGGTTCATTCTGGTAGACGAATTCCAGGATGTAAACGAGGCTCAATACCGTTGGCTTCATCTCCTAACAGCACCGCATCGCAATCTATGCGTAGTGGGGGATACGGATCAATCCATCTATGGATTTCGCGGCTCAAATATAACTATTTTCCAGCGGTTTCAGGAAGACTTCCCTGAAGCGCGGTCGATAAAACTGGAACAGAATTTCCGTTCCAGCCAACGCATTTTGGAAGCTGCCGTCGGCGTCATCTCCCACAATGCCAACCCGCTCACCTGTAAGCTTTGGAGCGAGGATGTCTCTGGCCCGCTTCTCCGACTAGGTCGTCGCGTGGACGAGAGACAAGAGGCTCACTTTGTTGTGAGTGAAATCGAGCGGCTTCTGGGGGGAAGTAGCCACTACCAGATCTATCAGTCTAAAGACACGGACTCCTTGGAGGAAAACCAATACGGCTTTGGTGATTTCGCCATACTTTATCGCACTCACGCCCAAAGCCGCCCATTGGTGGAAGCTCTTTCCGCGGCCGGAATTCCCTTCCAGCTATTAGGAGAAAAAGCTCCTTTTACCACCCAGGCAGCAGACTCCCTGCTTTCCTACCTCTGCTATGCCATAGACACTTCAAGCATGAACGACCTTCTGGTCATCTTCAATCTGCCCCCGCGAGGTCTAGGAGAGAAAGCGAGGCAGTGGCTCAATGATGAGATTGACAAAGGGATCGACCCCTGGGAAGCCCTGAGGCTGGCCAGCAGGAATCTGGACCTCCCTGTTAACTATCAGGCTGCTACCGATATGCTGAGGCGAGCAATTATTTCGCTCCAAAACCTTATCAATAATCTGTCGCTGTCGGAGGTGCTTGAAAGAGCCTGGGAGGAAACCGGTCTGCATCACCATTTTAAAAGTGGAACATCAGCTCAAGAGAGTTTTCGGTGGCTCCGTCTGCTCGCTGCTCTCCATGGTGGTAAGCCAGCAACTGAGACCATACCCGCTTTTCTGGACGATTTGTCCCAGTGGCGAGCTGGTGACTTTTTCGATCCACGGGCTGATGCAGTATCGCTAATGACCCTACATGCGGCCAAAGGTTTGGAGTTTCCCGTGGTCTTTATCTGTGGCCTTGATCAGGACCTCCTGCCGCTAACTCACAAGAACCAAGGAAAAGAAGCTCTGCAGGAGGAACGCCGCCTCTTCTACGTGGCCATGACCAGAGCTCGTCATCTCTTGGTGCTTTCAACCACAAGCCGGAGATTCCTCTACGGAGAACGTCGCACCTGCAAGGTTTCACCTTTCATCAAGGAAATCCAGAGCCATTGCCTAGAAGAGGTCTCCGTGCCTGCCAGCAAAAAGAAAAAAACCCCCAAGGAAAAACAACTCACTCTATTTTAACGCTTTGCGTCATTTCTCATTTCGCATTGGGCCTTACTCATTTATCATTCTGCAGGGTGAGTAAATGGCATCATTACTACTGTCCCTTAATGGAATGATAAATGCGAAATGTGTCTACTGCCTCCTGCTCTCTGCCCGCTTGCCCTGCCTGTCGCGGGAAGCCTGTCGAAGGGCTGCCTGCTGAACTGGTTGCTCTTTCGCATCCTTTATGGTAACTCCATGGACTGATTGGAGAAATGTGATTATGGTCTCTCAACGCTCCAACAGCCTCTCTTCCGATTCGGTGTTGTTGCAGCCGGTGGAAGACATAAAGGGGGTAGGGTCTCGATTGGCTCGGCATCTAAGAGCCAAAGGCCTGGTTACCGTAGAAAATCTACTTTTCAATCTGCCCCTCGGCTATCTGGACCAGCGTGGCACTATACAGATTAGCAGGCTACGCCCGGGAGACTATGTTAGTTTTGTGGCAACACTGTTGGGCGGACATGAGGTTCGATATCGCCGCCGCAAGATTTACCAAGTGAACCTAAGTGATGGCACCGGCGTAGTAACAGCCAAATGGTTTCATTACGGCCGTTGGCTCATCCAACGCTTTCAGCGGCTGAAAGGCAGCGTTAGGGTGAGTGGCACCCTACGGGTTTTCGGAGGCAAGCTGGAAATTCACCATCCTGAAATAGAGGCATTAGAAGGAGTTGGTGAAGAGGATTGTAGGGGTATCGTGCCCCGCTACAGTGGTATCCCTGGTGTTGGCCCCAGAGCCTACCGCCGTATTATGAAGGAAGTTGTCAGCAGCTTCATTCCCCAGGTGGAGGAGACTCTACCGGCTGCTGTCCGCGATTACTTCGACCTTGTTGACCTGCAGGCTGCTTTACGTCAGGTGCACTTTCCAAATGAACTGCCAGAACTGGAAAACAGTCTTCAGCTTTCCCCTGGCCTGCGCCGCCTCATTTTTGAAGAACTCTTCTTTCTGGAACTCCTGATCATTCGCAGTCGGGAGATGTTGACTCGTGAGACCGGACAGGCAATGGGCCTGGATCGAGACTTGCTTCGCCGAGTCGGGAAATTGCTCCCTTTCAGCCTCACCAATGCTCAAAAACGCGTTATGCGGGAGATTTCTGCCGATCTCGGCAAAAGACGCCCCATGAACCGGCTGGTCCAAGGAGACGTCGGCTGCGGTAAGACTGTGGTTGCTTTGCTAACGGCATTCATCGTGACTGCCAATGGATTTCAAGCTGCGGTAATGGCACCCACCGAGATTCTCGCTCACCAGCACTATGTCAATTTGAAGCCATATGCGGAACCCCTCGGGGTACCTCTCGTCCTGCTAACCTCCAAACTGAAGTCCAGGGAGAAACAGAAAAGCACTGAAGCTATTGCCAAGGGCGAAACTCGTCTGGTCATTGGCACCCATGCCTTGATCCAGAAACATGTCACCTTCCAGCGACTCGGACTGGTGATCATAGATGAACAACACCGCTTCGGGGTGCTCCAACGAATGGCCTTGCGCCAGAAAGGTGGAAGTCCTCACGTCCTGGTAATGACAGCAACCCCCATACCTCGGACCCTGACCATGACCGTCTACGGAGATTTGGATGTTTCTGTTATTGATGAATTACCGCCTGGCAGGACTCCGGTGCAAACACGTATAATTCATGCAAAGCAGCGGTACAAAGCTTACGAACTCCTGCGGCAGGAATTCAATCAGGGTCACCAGGCCTATATCATCTATCCGTTGGTGGAAGAGTCGGAAAAGTCGGATCTAAGAGATGTCACCTCCATGACTGAGCACTTGGGTAAGGAGGTCTTTCCTGATATTCCTTTGGCCATGCTACACGGTCGCATGGCTGCCGAAGAAAAACAGAAGATCATGGCAGCTTTTGCCAGCAAACAATTTCAGCTCCTGGTGGCCACTACTGTTATCGAAGTGGGCATTGATGTGCCTGACGCCACGGTAATGGTAGTGGAGCATCCGGAGCGATTTGGCCTGTCCCAGCTTCACCAGTTACGAGGCCGGGTGGGCCGCAGTACCCATGCCTCTTACTGCCTCCTGATATACGAAGGGGGTGGTCTTGAAACCAGACAGCGTCTGGCCATTATGGAGCAAAGTAACGATGGCTTCCGCATAGCTGAAGAGGATCTCCGTTTACGGGGACCGGGAGACCTCATAGGTTTGCAGCAAGCAGGCTTCATGGACTTAAAGCTCGCCAACTTGGTAAGGGACGCTGAAACCCTGGCGGCTGCTAGGCGGGCCGCTCTGACCTTGATACAGAAGGATCCAGAGCTAACCAAGCCGACACATGCAGTTATTCGAGCTAAACTTCAACGCCAAAGCCACCAGGTCGCCGACCTTTTGAAGACATCCTAGTTGCCAAAGGAAGATTAACCACGAAGAACACGAAGTGTTGGAATTTCAGATTGTTGGTTGTAGATTGCAGATTGGAAAACCTTCTAGTTCCTACTTTTGCTAATCTACAATCTCAAATCTAAAATCTAAAATCACTTCTGTGATCTTTGTGGTGTCCATTGGGACATAGCAGCATAAGGATTAGGGCTATGCAACGATTCATTTCATTACTAGGGATTCCAGGGTTGTTACTCATTGCCTTCGTTTTCTGCAAGGACCGCAAGAAGCTTTCCTACAAAATTATTGTGGCTGGAATTGGTCTTCAGTTTTTCTTTGCCCTTGTGGTATTGCGCACCCGCATCGGTCATCAATTCTTTTATTGGGTTGGTCGTGGTGCCGAGAAGTTAATCGGCTTCACCGGAGCTGGCTCTCGTTTTGTTTTTGGGGACCTCATGAACGTGGAAAAAATGGGATTCATCCTCGCCTTTCATGTTTTGCCGGTTATCGTCTTTTTCTCCTCATTATCGGCTATCCTCTATCATTTTGGTGTCCTGCAGTGGCTGGTAAGGCAAATGGCGCGTATCTTTACCCGCACCCTGGGTGTTTCGGGGGCTGAAGCACTCAGTGTCGCAGCCAACGTGTTCGTAGGAATGGTGGAGGCACCTATTTTGGTCCGCCCTTACGTGGAAAAAATGACCGAATCAGAATTGTTCTGTCTTATGAGCGCCGGCATGGCAACGATTGCCGGCAGTGTGATGGCCGCTTACATTGGCATCCTCCAGCCGTACTTTCCCCAGGTGGCCGGCCATATCCTCTCCGCCAGCCTCATGAGTGCTCCTGCAGCTGTAGTTGTCGCCAAGATCATGATTCCTGAAACTGAAACCCCACTCACAGCCGGCAAAGTGCAGGTTAGCTATGAAAGGCAGGATGTGAACTTCATCGACGCTGCTGCTCGTGGTGCAATTGACGGTGTGCACCTGGCGATCTATGTTGCCGCCATGCTCATCGCCTTCATCGCCCTGGTGGCCATGGTTAATGCTGTTTTCGGATTGTTCGGCACCAGTTTTGAAGCTATTATGGGCTGGATGTTCGCTCCCATAGCATTCCTCATGGGAATTCCCTGGAAAGAAGCAGTGCAGGTGGGATCCTTGCTTGGACAAAAAACCGTGCTCAACGAGTTTGTCGCCTATTTAAATCTCGCTAATGGTATGGCCAGCGGCGATCTCGCCCTGAGTGCGAGATCGATTACCATTGCCACCTATGCACTATGCGGCTTCGCTAATTTCGGCTCACTGGGGATCATGATCGCCGGCATCGGCGGCATGGCTCCAAGCCGCCGCCATGACCTGGCAAGATTGGGATTCCTCTCAATCATTTCAGGATCCCTGGCCGCCTTTCTCACAGCCACCATTGCCGGAGTGCTCGTGTAAAGGTAATAACGCGGAGCGCAAAGCGCGAAGCACAGAGCGTTTGGTAAACAGTAAACGGTGAACGGCAAACGGATCTGACAATCACTCTGTAATGTTTCATCGTTTGCCATTTACGGTTTACTATCATTTGCGCTATGCTCTACCTGTCCTGATCCGGTCGAAGGATGCGTTTTGCGTCAGCGTTGACATTGCTCCGACCCTACCCATGGGTTACATTTGGAGAGCCTGTACCTTCTTTGCTTGTGACAAACTGAACCTTATCCCTCAAAGAAGCTTTGCATAATGAAGCAGAATTCGAAGCACTCTATTCAACTTGATGCAGCCAGGGTGCGCGAACTGTTTCACTCCGGCACGCGCAAAGAATTTATAGCTGGAGTGCGTCTGGCACTGCGGCAGATTTTGGCAAAACTACATGTGGAAGGCCACTATGATCAGGTCATAACCCTGACAAAGCAGGACCCTTGCTATCGAGAATTGAACAACACCTGGGAGGAACTGAAACCAGCGGTTCGGAGCCAGAAATGGCAAGAACTCATGGAACGACTGGTCCAGATCGCCTATGGTACTCGGCCATACTGCTTACGTTGCGGGGACTGCTGCCAGCTGGGAAGCCCCTCCCTGCACCCGGAAGATGCAGAACTTCTGAGTCGGGGTATACTGTCAACCCGGCAGATCTACACCCTCAGACGCGGTGAACCTGTCAAATTTAACCTTGACGGGCGTCTCGGCGCTCTTCCCAGTGAACTGATCAAGATCAAGCAACATCAGGAGAAGCATCACTGTATCTTTTATGGAAAAAACCAGAGAGGCTGTACCATTTATGACCACCGTCCCCTTCAATGTCGCGTTCAGGCATGTTGGGCCCCTGAAGGCCTAGAGAAACTCTGGCGACAAGCAAAACTCACCAGGCGTCACCTCATCAAGGAGGACCAAGATTTGCTGGAAATGTTGGAAGTCCATGATGAGCGCTGCGATCCCAGAAAATTAGATGCAGCCTTTGCCCGGTTGCACGATACCGGAGATTTCGCAGTTTTAGATGAGGTGCTGGACCTACTCCGCCAGGATACTGCCATCCGTGCTTTTGTCACAAAAAAACTCAATCGTGAGGACGAAGAACTGGACTTTCTGCTGGGTCGGCCACTGGTAGAGATCGTTCGTGCCTATGGAATGAAGGTCGAAAAGGATGAAAATGGTGTGTATCACCTGGTCTCAGATGGATGAAACAAGAAATTCAGGGATTAGGGAATTGAGGGATTGAGAAATGAAAGAATAGAGGTTAGCTGATTTTTCTTCCTTATTTTAACTTCCATAATCATGCATTCCCAAATTCCTGAATCCCTAAATCCCTAAATTCCCTCCCTCCCAGAGCGACCTCGGTGAGGACTCTGGCCCCCATTGGCATATGGTTTGCATCTAGCTACGGATGGCCTGAAAAGCAGTTGCTCTAATGTGTAACAGGGTACAGCTTTATTGGGAGAGTCTCGAGATGGACTGTGGTTGAGGTCACAACCCTCTCACTACCATTCATGAACCGCTAGCCTCTGGCGGGCCGTGATCGATAGCCCGGATAAGCTTCACGCCTCCACTACAAGGCGCGAGGGACTCGT
>CBFDBW010000028.1:0-13456 GCA_965603145.1 uncultured Syntrophobacterales bacterium | reverse complement strand
CTCGGCTCCACAGGCTCCATTGGGCGCAGTGCCCTGCAAGTAGTCGAGCAATTTCCAGACCGCCTCCAGGTTGTCGCCCTGGCAGCAGGAAGAAACATCGATCTGTTAGCTGAACAAATTCACCGCTTTCGGCCCAGGCTAGCGGCCGTTTTTGACCTACAGTTGGCCAAAGATCTAACCAACCGCCTGCAACCGGGAATTGAGGTGGAAGTGGTTACCGGCTCGCAAGGCTACCAGCAGGTGGCCAGCTGTGCTGAGGCAGAGATGATACTCTCTTCCATGGTTGGCGCCGCAGGTCTTATCCCCACTCTCAGTGCCATTCGGGCCGGAAAGGACGTGGCATTAGCCAACAAGGAAACCCTGGTAATGGCTGGCGCCCTCGTAATGGGGGCGGTTCGCCGGTCTCAGGTTGAACTGCTACCGGTGGACAGCGAGCACAACGCCATCTTTCAAGCCATGGAAGGACACCGCCGAGAAGATCTCAAGCGTATTTTGCTTACTGCCTCGGGCGGTCCCTTCCTGAACATGCCCAAAGAGCAACTCGAATCCGTAACCCCAACCCAGGCCTTGGCCCACCCCAACTGGGCCATGGGTCCCAAGATCAGCATTGATTCAGCCACACTCATGAATAAAGGTCTGGAGGTTATTGAGGCCAAGTGGCTGTTTGACGTGCCAGTGGAAAAAATAGATGTACATGTCCATCCTCAGAGTATAGTCCACTCCATGGTGGAATACGTTGACGGCTCCGTCATTGCCCAGATGGGTATACCGGATATGCGTATTCCTATAGCCTATGCCCTAGCCTATCCGGAACGTCTGGAGCTGGACCTGCCTCGCTTGGACTTTTTCACCGTGCAAACCCTCACGTTTCAGGAACCAGACCTCAACCGATTCCCCTGCCTGAAACTGGCCTTTGCTGCCTGTAAGGCGGGTGGCACTATGCCAGCCGTTCTCAATGCTGCAAATGAGGTTGCAGTCCAGGCTTTTCTGGATAACCGCATCCCGTTTAGCGGAATTCCCAGATTGGTGAACCAGGCCATGGAAGAGCATGCCCTGGACCCTGCAGCAGAGCTTGAGGCCATACTGGAAGCCGACGCCTGGGCGCGAAGACGAACTGAAGAGGAAATTCCTAACCGCCGCTAACAGAGCCATTGCTCATTTATCATCCCACATTGTTCATTTCCCATCGAAGACTGAAGAACTGAGGACTGGGACCGTACTATATTTTCCCAAAATAAGAACTGCTCAATGTGAAATGCATGGGGCATTGGCGCGAAATCTGCATTGGCAGAATTCGTCCATTTGGTTGGCAATAGATTTAGGCCACGTTATAATGCAAAAGAAAATTTTGCTCTTATATTAATAAGCAAAACTAATTGACTTGAGGAGCGAATAAATCTTGGAAACGCTTTGGGCATTTTCTCGCACGATCATATCATTTGTAGTTTCACTGGGAATACTCATCTTCATTCATGAGTTCGGTCATTTTGTGGCTGCCAAACTATTCGGGATTAAAGTTGAGCGTTTTTCCTTGGGCTTTGGTCCGCGGTTGCTGGGCAAAAAGGTAGGAGATACCGACTACCGCATCTCGGCGTTTCCCCTCGGCGGGTATGTCAAGATGCTGGGCGAGTCCACTGATGAGGAAATACCAGAGGAGTTGCATCCTGTCTCTTTTTCCCATCAACCTCTGCGGCGGCGCATGAACATTGTTGCAGCTGGCCCGGTCTCCAACTTACTGTTGGCAGTGTTGCTCTATGCTTTTATCTTTGCCTTTTTTGGCTTAACCGAAACCTCCACGGACATCGGCTCAGTGACCCCTGATTCGCCCGCAGCTGCAGCCGGCCTCAAGAGTGACGATAAGGTCCTGGCTATTGACGGGGTCCCAGTTCAGGTATGGAGTGACCTCTCTCGGTTAATCCAGGAAAGTGGTAGCAAGCAGGTCCAGCTTAAGCTGCAACGGGGAGATGAGGTATTTACCGTGCAGCTCACTCCCGAAGTTAGGGAAACCCGAAACATACTGGGTGAGAAGATTAGCCGCCCCCTCATCGGCATCGTGGCCTCCAACAATATCATTGTGGAAAAAGTCAATCCATTCCAGGCTGTGTATCATGCAGTTACCCACACGGTTGCCATGATAAAGCTTACCTTCGTTGTCCTGGGCAAACTCATTGTCGGTGCGATTTCTCCTAAGACTCTGGCTGGACCTATTGGCATAGCTCAGATGTCCGGCGAGGTGGCCAAGGCTGGGCCGCTCGCCTTCCTTTATTTCCTCGCACTCCTCAGTATTAACCTGGGGATACTTAATCTCCTCCCCATTCCCATACTCGACGGTGGTCACCTGCTCTTCTTCTCCATTGAGGCGATCATGGGCAAGCCGCTCAGTATTAGAAAGCGTGAAGTAGCCCAGCAGGTCGGTCTCTTCCTACTCATTGCTCTGATGGTATTTGTTTTCTACAACGACATCTATCGCCTGTTTGACCCGGGGAGAGGGATGCCCTAAAGGGAGTTGGCAGCTGACAGCGAGCAGTAGGTAGTGTCGTTATCCGTTATTAGTTATTTGTTATTCGGGAGATCTGTCGCTATTAGCTGCCTTGACGACTTGAATGATTTCTACGACTTCTACGCCTTTTACGATTTCTACGGTTTCTACGATTTACTGTTTACTGCTTACCGCTTACCAAAGGCTATGCGCCTAGCGCTATGCGACCATAATGAAAATCCTCGCCATTGACACGTCCACGCCAGTCGGGAGTATTGCTATAGTAGAAGGCGCTTTGCTCAAGGCTCAGCATATCCTCAACATCAGTGCAACCCACAATCAGCGTTTATTGCCGGGCATTGACCGGATTTTGACGGATGCCGACTGGACCCTGGACGATCTCGATGCCCTAGCGGTGAGTCTTGGTCCTGGGAGTTTTACCGGTTTGCGAATCGGGCTGAGCGTTGTCAAAGGGCTGGCATGGGCAACAGGTAAACCTTTGGCCGGTGTTCCCACTTTAGATGCACTGGCAGCTAATGTTCCCCTCGCCCCTTACCCAATCTACCCGGTTTTGGATGCACGCAAAGGGGAGATCTATACAGCCCTCTACCGCATGGGCGATGAGCGGGTGCCGGCGAGGCTTACCCCTTACATGGCGATCAAGCCTGAAAAGCTGGCAGACCTCATCTCAGAAGAAACCGTCCTGGTTGGAGACGCGCTCCTGCGCTATGGAGACTACTGGACAAGCAAAATCGGTGATCGCTTGCATCTGGTACCACCCCATCTTAATATCGTCCATGCAAGCTCCGTAGCCTGGCTGGCCTGGCATAAGCTCCGTAGCGGAATACACCAAGACATCGCAAGTTGCACTCCTCTCTACGTCCGTTCATCCGAAGCAGAACTCAACAGGATGTCCGAGTAAAGCTGCGCGCTCAGAGGCATGACTTTCATTCAACCCCACGAGCGGTCAGAGAGTAGTGGAGCTTTAGCAACCGCAGATTTAGGATTGAAGATTGACAAAATAGTCCAGATTGCATATAGGTAATAATTTATCCCTTCATTCTACGTAACATCATTCGCATCCAACTTTGCCTGG
The DNA here is from genome assembly GCA_965603145.1 of uncultured Syntrophobacterales bacterium. Taxonomy (GTDB): domain Bacteria; phylum Desulfobacterota; class Syntrophobacteria; order BM002; family BM002; genus BM002. The sequence continues at coordinate 9,881 of CBFDBW010000028.1, read as the reverse complement.
GCTGGATGCTTCAAGGGGGATAGGGTATGGAAAAATGGGATGAGGAACTGATCGCCCGTCTCCTTCCTCGCAGCGAAGAGTTGCGCCAGTACATTGAAGAACATCACCGCTACGAGGAACAACTGGAAAAATTCAGCCAGCGCCCGTATCTGACTACGGAAGAAGAAATGGAAAAGAGACGCATCCAAAAACTGAAACTGGCGGGCCGAGACAAAATCGAGGCCATTTTGGCCAAACATAGATAGAGGTGAGTCATGAAACTAACAGGAGCCCAGATATTTTTCGAGTGCTTAAAAGCGGAAGGGGTGGAAGTCATCTTTGGTTTACCTGGTGGTGTGCTCCTCGATCTCTACGATGAGATGCCGAAGCACGACATCCGCCACATCCTTGTTCGCCACGAGCAGGGAGCAGCCCACATGGCTGATGGCTATGCCCGTGCCACTGGTCGCGTGGGCGTGTGCTTGGTAACCTCCGGCCCCGGGGCCACCAACACGGTTACCGGCATTGCCACGGCCTACATGGATTCCATCCCTATTGTGGTTTTCACCGGCCAGGTGCCAACTGCGCTCATCGGTAACGACGCCTTTCAGGAGGCAGACATCGTAGGCATCACCCGTCCATGCACCAAACACAACTATTTAGTCAAGGACGTGCGTGATCTCGCCAGGATCATCCGTGAGGCCTTTTATCTGGCGCGTTCCGGGCGACCTGGACCCATCTTGGTGGACCTGCCCAAGGACGTCATCAATGCCAAGACCGAGTTCAAGTATCCCAAGAAGATTTCCATGAAGGGCTACAAACCAACGACCGAGGCCCACATGGGTCAGATCAAGAGGGCATATACAGCCATTGGTAAGGCCAAAAGGCCGATGATATATGCCGGTGGTGGGGTGATTAATTCCAATGCTGCCAAAGAACTCAAGCAATTGGGAGAGAATCTCAGGTGTCCGGTGACCACAACCCTCATGGGGTTGGGGGGATTTCCTGCCCCACACGAGTTGTGGCTCGGGATGTTGGGAATGCACGGCACCTTCCGGGCCAACATGGCGGTGGGAAATACTGATCTACTCATTGCCATCGGTGCCCGTTTCGACGATCGGGTAACCGGCAAGCTCGACGAGTTCGCCCCATCGGCCAAGATTATCCACATTGACATAGATCCGACCTCAATAAGCAAGAACGTTAAGGTAGACATACCCATTGTTGGAGATTGCAAGGATGCGCTCAAAAAGCTCCTCCAACTGGTCAAAGAAAGTCCAATAGACGACCTGGAGAAGGTCAGAAAGCCCTGGCTGGATCAGATCCAGAAATGGAAGGAAACCTATCCTTTAGCTTATGAACAAAAGGACGATTTGATCAAACCTCAGTATGTGGTCGAAAAACTTTACGAATTCAGTGAGGGTAAGGGCATCATTGCCACCGAGGTTGGGCAAAACCAGATGTGGGCTGCCCAATACTACCACTTCTCCGAGCCCCGCACTTTGCTCACTTCGGGCGGACTGGGCACTATGGGTTACGGCCTTCCGGCAGCCATCGGCGCTCAAGCCGCCTTTCCTGACCGATTGGTCATTGATGTTGCCGGAGATGGCAGCATTCAGATGTGCATCCAGGAGATGATCACTGCCGTGGAAAACAACCTACCAGTGAAGGTGGCAATTCTGAATAACCAATATCTGGGGATGGTCCGGCAGTGGCAGCAACTCTTCTACGAGAAAAACTACTGCGCTACCTGCCTCAAAATTGCGCCAGATTTCGTTAAACTTGCTGAGGCCTACGGTGCCTTGGGGCTGCGGGCCCACAAGCCCGATGAGGTGGAATCGGTTATCCGAGAAGCGTTCGCATCACCCAAGCCGGTAATCATGGATTTTGTGGTCAACCCGGAAGAATGTGTCTATCCCATGGTGCCTGCTGGAGCAGCGATGACGGAAATGCTCCTGGCGTAGGAACCCCTCAGTGGTCTGTGGTCGATACAAGCTGTGACATCGCACTGATCCCTCAGCAACGGACAGATACTAAGCGGTCAAGCCTCGGGAGTAACCTGAGGAGTCGAGTTTTCTTTAACATTGGCGTAAAAGGAGAAATGTCGTGAGGCATACCCTCGGTGTCCTGGTGGAAAATCAGCCCGGCGTCCTTTCCCGGGTAGCTGGATTATTCAGCGGTAGGGGCTTCAATATTGAGAGCCTAACCGTGGCCGAAACTCTTGATAAGGGAGTTTCCCATATCACCCTGGTGACCACCGGCGACGAAATGATCATGGAGCAGATTGTCAAGCAGCTCAACAAGCTGGTTAATGTGATCAAGGTGATCGATTTTCGCGAAGTGAAATTTGTGGACCGGGAAATGGCCATGATCAAGGTGAAGGCCGATGCTAGTACCCGGGCTGAAGCACTCCGCATTGTGGATATTTTCAGGGGCAAGGTGGTGGATGTCAGTCAGAATTTCTTCACCATTGAAGTGACCGGTGACGAGGGCAAAATCCAAGCTATTCTCGACCTGCTGAGTCAGCTGGGTATTGTTGAGGTGGTCCGTACCGGCAAGATCGCCATTGCCCGCACTAGAAAAAATAGCACAAAAAGGTAGGGGCAGGACACCGATATACCTTGCCTCGTCAAGAATCGGGAAGCATTTGAAGAGCATAAACGTTTTTGCCCGAAACCACCGATTCTTTACTGGAGCTACAGGAGGACACAGTGAAAATGTACTATGATTCTGATGCTGATCTGGGCGTGCTCAAAGGGAAAAAAGTGGCAATCATTGGCTACGGCAGTCAGGGCCACGCCCAGGCACAAAACTTGAGGGATAGTGGCTTGGATGTCATCGTCGCCGAACTGAAGGACACTCCCAATTATGACCTGGCGAAGGAGCATGGCTTCGAACCCATCACAGCCAGTGAGGCTTCAAGCCTTGCCGACGTGGTCCAGATCCTTGCTCAGGACGACGTCCAGGCAATGTTGTACAGAGAAGAAGTTGCCGCCCACATGACCGAGGGCAAAACCCTGGTCTTTTCACACGGCTTTAATATCCACTTCGGTCAGATCCAACCTGCAGCATACCTGGATGTGGTTATGATTGCTCCCAAAGGTCCGGGCCATTTGGTGCGCAGCGAATACGAAAAGGGAGCGGGGGTACCATCATTGGTTGCCATTCGCCAGGATGCCACCGGCCATGCCCTGGAAACGGCTCTTGCTTACGCCAAGGGACTGGGTGCCACCAGAGCCGGGGTGATTCAAACCACTTTCGAAGAAGAAACCGAGACCGACCTTTTCGGAGAACAGGCGGTTCTTTGTGGTGGGGTGACAGAGTTGGTCAAGGCAAGTTTTGATACCCTGGTGGAGGCCGGCTACCAGCCGGAGATCGCCTACTTTGAGTGCCTGCACGAACTGAAGCTCATCGTTGACCTTTTTTACCAGGGAGGCATATCCTTCATGCGCTACTCGGTGAGTGATACTGCCGAGTTTGGTGATTATACTCGGGGCAAGCGCATTATTACGGAAGAGACCCGGGAGACCATGCAGGAGATTCTCGCCGAAGTGCAGAGTGGTGAGTTTGCACGTGAGTGGATCCTGGAAAACAAGGCCGGCCGCCCAGTGTTCAACGCCATTCGACGTCTGGAAAAGGAACATCCCATTGAGGAGGTGGGTGCCAAACTTCGTGCCATGATGCCCTGGTTGAAGAAGTCCTAGTGTGGTTCAGTGTATTTTCACCCGTGTACTAATTGATACTTTCAGATTTTCGATGTCGGTGCCATGCGACGATTGCCCATTGCCAAGCAAGGCTCTCCATACATTATTGGCCTTGCGGTGCTGTTACTTCTGTTCGGTCTCTTGGGCTGGACGATTTTGACTGTACTGACTTTAATCGTAACGCTTTTAATGATAAACTTCTTCCGAGACCCTGAGAGGACCATACCGCAGGACCCACAGGCGGTGCTGGCCCCGGCTGACGGACAAATCATTTTCGTCGGGAAAGTATTTGAAGATAGGTTTGTAAACAAAGAGACCCTGAAGATCAGCATCTTTATGTCAATCTTCAATGTCCACGTGAACCGTATACCTTTTTCTGGAGAGGTGGAAAGCGTTCATTACGAAAAAGGCACATTTTTTGCTGCCCATGTGGATAAGGCCTCTAGAGACAACGAACACAATGCAGTGATTTTGCGGATCTCTGGTGGAGAAAAAATAGTTTTCATCCAAATTGCCGGCTTGGTCGCTCGGCGAATCGACTGCTGGCTGCAGCCGGGTGAGCGGGTTCAGCGGGGCGAGCGTTTTGGTATGATTCGTTTCGGCTCCAGGCTGGACGTCTTCGTTCCCACTGACAGCCGGTTGGCAGTAAACAAGGGGCAACGTGTTAAAGCAGGAGAGAGTATTTTATGTTACCACCTAAAAGACAACTGAAACGGAGAACCAAAAAGCGAAGACAGAAGAAACGAGGTATCTACCTCCTTCCTAACCTTCTTACCACCGGCAACCTGTTTTGCGGCTTTTACAGCATTATTGCCACCATCAATCACGACTTCAGGACGGCAGCAATTGCAATTCTCTTTGCCTGTCTCTTCGATATTCTCGATGGCAAGGTGGCGCGTCTCACTGGCTCCAGCAGCCGCTTTGGTGTGGAGTATGATTCTCTGGCGGATCTGGTGGCTTTCGGTGTAGCACCTGCGCTGCTTGTGTATCTGTGGGCGCTGCAACCATTCGGCCGCTTGGGGTGGGGAGCGGCTTTCCTCTTTGTTGCCTGTGGTGCCCTGCGGTTGGCTCGTTTCAACACACAGACTAATTCGACTCCCAAGACGCATTTCGTGGGACTTCCCATTCCCGGAGCCGCCTTAATGGTAGCCACAACCGTGATGTTTTTTTACCGGATGGGAGGCAGTGGTCCCACAAAGCATTTCCTGTTGTTGGCCACGACCTACGTGTTGAGTTTTCTCATGGTCAGCAGCATCCCTTACAATAGCTTCAAAGAGTTTGATGGATTTCAGCGGATGCCGTTTCGGACGCTGTTCTTGATAATCCTGCTTTTTTCGGTAGTCGCTGCCCAACCTTCCATCATGCTCTTTACTCTGGGCCTTGTCTATGTGAGTTCAGGTCCTCTTGGGTACGCTCACGGCCTGCTCCAAAGCCGCAGGCAACCCGTTGAAGAACAAACGGATAGCCAGGAGATGGTAAAGAGCAGGAACGGAACAGAATAGAGGCTGCCTCCCACCACTCAAGGCAAGTGACTGAAGTGAACTAAACTGCTTGAAGTCTTGTAACAGACAATCGCCATTTCGTTAGCCAAGGCTCACCGGGCCCGATCTATTCCCCTCGCAGGTAGTATCCAGGAAGGGAAAATTTCTCTTTACAGTAAGGTCAACGGCTTGTTAGTGTCGCCAGTTACAGCTGACACCTCTGAGATTAATGGCAAATGACCAATGATGAATGACCAGTGACAAAGGTAGCTACCATGGGAATGACGATTACCGAGAAAATTCTTGCGGCCCACGCCGGCTTGGACAAAGTAGAACCGGGAGAACTCATCGAAGTCAGTGTTGACTTCTCCCTCGCCAACGATATTACTGCGCCCATTGCCATTGAGCGGTTCCGCCAGGCGGGTGCCGAAAAGCTTTATGACGTGGCGAGGATTGCCCTTGTCCCCGACCATTTCGTACCTAACAAGGACATTGAATCTGCCACCCAGTGCCAGCTTTTGCGGGAGTTTGCCGTCGAGCATGAATTACCCCATTTTTATGAGGTGGGTCGCATGGGCATCGAACACGCACTCCTACCTGAACAGGGATTGGTCCTCCCCGGAGATGTGGTGGTAGGCGCCGACAGCCACACTTGTACCTACGGGGGCCTCGGTGCTTTTGCCACCGGCGTTGGCAGTACGGATCTTGCTGCGGTTATGATAACCGGCCGGACCTGGTTTCGCGTGCCGGCCTCCATCAAGTTTATCTTCCAGGGGAATCTTCGTCCCTGGGTTACGGGTAAGGATCTGATTCTTTATACCATTGGCCAAATTGGCGTTGATGGTGCCCGTTACCGGGCCATGGAGTTCACCGGCTCTGTCATTGCTCAACTCTCTATGGATCAACGGCTGACCATGGCCAACATGGCCATTGAAGCAGGGGCAAAAAACGGCATAATCGCACCTGACGAGTGTACCCGGACTTTTGTGGAGGAAAGAGCCCAGCGGTCGTACCAATTTTACCAAAGCGATGCTGATGCTCAGTATGAGCAGGTCATCACTTACAATGTTAGTGAGATCGAACCACAAGTGGCCCTGCCACCTTCCCCGGCGAACAGCCAACCGGTTTCATCCTTGGATGAGATTCCCATTGATCAGGTAGTGATCGGCTCCTGTACCAATGGCCGCATTGAGGATTTGAGATTGGCTGCTCAGCTGCTGAAAAGCCGCAGGGTAGCACCCAGGGTGCGCTGCCTCATCATTCCTGCCACCCAGGCCATTTACCGACAGGCCATGGATGAAGGTCTGTTCACGATTTTCCTCGAGGCAGAGGCTGCCATAAGCACCCCGACCTGTGGTCCTTGTCTGGGTGGACACATGGGAATTCTCGCTGCTGGGGAGCGGGCTGTGGCCACTACCAACAGGAATTTCGTGGGGCGAATGGGTCATCCGGAAAGCGAAGTCTATCTGGCCTCTCCTGCCGTGGCCGCGGCCTCGGCCGTGCTGGGCCGCATCGCTGGCCCAGAGGAGCTGTAAAGATTTTTCACCACAAAGAACACGAAGAGCACAAAGGAGAACATAAACGGGTGAAATTCTATATATGGATTTACACGTGAGCCTAATCAAGCGGTGTGTTCAAATGCGATCGCCAGCATTTTCTTTGTGTGCTTTGTGACCTTTGTGGTTTACTCTCAATCTGCTTGTAACTTAGGAGTGAAAAGCCCATGAAACTCTCTGGCAAGGCGTGGAAATTTGGGGCTGATATTGACACTGATGCCATTATTCCAGCTCGCTATCTGAACACTTCAGATCCGAAGGAGCTTGCCCAGCATTGCATGGAGGACGCTGATCCCGAGTTTGCTCAGAAGATCTCGCCAGGCGATGTTATCGTCGCTGATAAAAATTTCGGTTGCGGCTCCTCTCGAGAACACGCCCCCATTGCTATTAAAGCCGCCGGGGTAAGCTGCGTAATTGCCGTAAGCTTCGCTCGCATCTTCTACCGTAACGCTTTTAATATGGGTCTGCCCATCTTGGAGTCAGAGGAGGCGGCGGCAGATGTTGTCACGGGCGAGCAACTAGAAATAGATCTGGCAACTGGAATTATTGTCAACAAAAGCCGAAACCTGACCTACAAGGCACAGCCAGTGCCGCCCTTCATGCAGGAGTTAGTGGCCGGAGGCGGTCTGATTCCCTATGTAATGAAGAGATTGAGGGATTGAGGAATTCGGGAAACTGGGGCCCCGCCCGATGGGGAGGGGACTGAGCGAAGCGAAGCGAGCGCGAATAATTGGGGGATTAAGGAGTGATGGATGTCTAATACTTATCGAATTGGCGTAATTCCGGGCGACGGCACCGGTCCTGAGGTGTTAGCTGAAGGGATCAAGGCCCTTGCAGTCGTTGCTGAACGTAATGACTTCTCCTACGAATTGGTTTCCTATGACATTGGCGGGGACCGCTATCTGAAAACTGGTGAAACCCTGCCTGATTCAGTTCTCCATGAGCTGCAAACAGTGCACGCCATTTACTTGGGTGCCATCGGCCACCCTGAGGTTCAGCCCGGGATTCTGGAGCAGGGTATCTTGTTGACAATTCGGTTTGCCTTGGACCAGTATATAAATCTACGACCGGTCGTCCTCTATCCAGGGGTCTGGACACCGCTGCGGGATAAGAATCCTGAAGACATCAATTGCGTGGTGGTTAGAGAGAATACCGAAGGTCTCTATGTTGGCAGTGGTGGTTTTTTGAGAAAGGGTACTCCGGATGAGGTTGCCATTCAGGAATCGGTGAATACGCGTAAAGGCGTGGAGCGCTGTGTCCGCTACGCTTTTGAGCTTTGCCATCGCCAGGGACGTCAGAAGGTAACGCTTTGTGGTAAGACCAATGTACTGACGTACGCCTTCGATCTGTGGGAGCGAACCTTCCATGAAGTAGCCCAGGAATACAAGGATATCGAAACGGATTATGCCCATGTGGATGCCATTTGTATGTGGATGGTCAAAAATCCAGAATGGTTCGACGTAATTGTGACCGACAATATGTTCGGTGACATTATCACCGATCTGGGGGCAATGATTCAGGGTGGTATGGGCATAGCAGCCGGGGGCAACATAAACCCACACGGTGTGTCCATGTTCGAGCCCATTGGTGGTTCTGCCCCTAAATACACCGGGAAGAGTGTAATCAATCCTCTGGCAGCCGTTGCTGCCTTGGCCATGCTCCTGGATAATCTGGGCGAAGAAGATGCTAGTCACCAGGTGGAGGACGCTATCAAGCGCGTAGTAAAAGATGACTTGAAAAGCATGGACGCCGGTCGTATGGGTTATACTACCCAGGAGGTTGGTGATTTGGTGGCTAGATACATTTCAGAAAGCTAGTTGGTTTATAAGAGGTAATGGGCAATGAAAAGCGAATATCATGTAGCGGTAGCCGGCGCCACGGGCGCGGTGGGTAATGAGATGCTCCAGATTCTTGAGGAGCAGGAGTTCCCGGTAGCGTCCCTCAAGCTGCTGGCCTCTTCCCGCTCCGCGGGAAAGACTCTGGATTTTCGGGGTGAAAGCCTGCACGTTGAAGAGCTCCGCGACGATTCTTTCGAGGGAGTAGATATCGCTCTGTTCTCGGCAGGTGCTGCGGCTAGCCGGCAGTTCGCACCGGCAGCGGCCGAGTCTGGCTGTGTGGTAATCGACAATTCCAGCGGTTGGCGGATGGATCCGGAGGTGCCGTTGGTGGTACCCGAGGTCAACCCTCACGCTGTCGCCGACTATCGCCGCAAAGGCATCATCGCCAACCCAAACTGTTCTACTATTCAGATGGTGGTAGTGCTGAAGCCCATCTATGACGCCGCCGGAATTGAGCGAGTGGTGGTGTCAACCTACCAGGCGGTCTCGGGTACCGGAAAAAACGCCATGGAGGAATTGACGGAACAGACAAGAAATCTCTTGACCTTCCAGGAAGTTACAGCCGAGGTCTATCCTCACCGGATTGCCTTTAACTGCTTTCCCCACATCGGCAGCTTTCTGGAAAATGGCTATACTGAAGAAGAGATGAAAATGGTCCATGAGACCCATAAAATCATGGAGGATCCCAACATTAGGGTAAGCGCTACCACCGTACGCATTCCGGTCTTCTATGGCCACTCAGAAGCGGTAAATATTCAGACCGAACGCAAGCTATCTGCTAAAGAGGCACGGGTTCTGCTTTTTCAGGCTCCCGGGGTTAGGGTGATGGACAATCCGGATGAACAAATCTATCCAATGCCATCGGAAGCGGCCGGCATCAACGACACCCTGGTGGGAAGGATTCGAGAAGACATCTCTGTCGAAAATGGGCTCGACCTTTGGATCGTAGCCGATAATATCCGCAAGGGTGCCGCCCTCAACACAGTGCAGATCGCAGAACTTCTGATCAAGGAACATCTGTAGTCTTAACCCTAACGTTGCAAACCTGCACCGTTAAGGTTAACCTACCACATTGGAGGCTACTCTATCTAACAGACACAATAATGTAGGGGCGGGGTTTATCCCCGCCCATATTTTCTGTGTTTAGCAGATTATTCATCTCCCACTGCAGCTAAGTCGCTTGGCAAACTCTTTTATAAGTTTAGACATTTTAGGCACTTTAGCTCACTTTAGACACTTTTGTTCAATTTAGGCATTTCCTTCCATGAAATTTCTTCGAGACCTTACACTGGGCCACTATTACCCCACGAGCTCTCCCATCCA
>CBFDBW010000027.1:0-13523 GCA_965603145.1 uncultured Syntrophobacterales bacterium | reverse complement strand
CCCGCCTTTGGCGGGACGGCTGTGCTCGCCTCGGCCAGGATCTCACCTACGGTGAAGTACGCTTTGTCCTGACCGAGCCTGTGCGCAGTGCGGTCGAGATCCAGCAGGAACTTAAGACCAAGAACGCCGAACTGCCTGACAAGCCTTCCATCGCAGTTGTACCCTTTGACAACCTGAGCGGCGACCCTGAGCAGGAATATTTCAGCGACGGGCTCACTGAGGAGATTATCGCTGCGCTAGTAAAATCCCCCTCGATCCCCTCTCCGAGGCGTAGGCTCTACCCTCTGGCCTGGAAACCCTACGGGCTGGAAGCGGAGCCGGAGGCCTTTACAAAAGGGGGATGATTTTGAAGTGATTCCATCAAGTTCCCCCCTTTGATCAGTGGGTCGGGGGGGATTTTAAGTACTACTCAGGCTTTAATGTAACTGAGATACGGAGGGGGGAGTCATGAGGGGGCAATGCTATCGCAGTGGGAACGTATCTTCAAGGACCCGATGACCACAGCGGCGGCTATCGACCGCCTGGAACAATCGAAGAAGAATTAGAAGGGATGAGTGAATACTCGGGGCGCGCGCAGGCCTTCCCCGGGGAGAAGCCCCTCCAAAGGCCTTTACATCAGTAGCGGGGAACGGGAATTCTAATTGTCGCCGGAGTGAAAAAATAGTTGACGTCAGACAAGCCACTCCAAGGGGCCATTCTGAACTTCAGATAATCACGCTTGCACTATGCCCTGCAGAAACATGAAACCGCGAGGCAGAAGAAGAATGATTCTACTGAGCAACTTCTGAACTGTCAGTGTTAGTCGGCCTTTTTTGGATGAGACTTCGATGAATCCAACCGATACTATCATTGTCTAGCTTCAACATCACCCATTCGCTGTCCTTTCCAACTACACTGACTTCCTTGCCGCGAGGGATTTTTGCAATTATTCGAGAATCAATGGTGGGTCTCTCGCGAATATTGGCTAAGGATGCTAGGTTTTCATACACCTCGGGTAAGTCCTGTGTCGAAGATATACTTTCTGGCGCGATCAGAGCCTTGTCATCTAAGTTTTCTGGTTCTTCCTTTATCTTGTCTTTTCGATCCCCGAAGCTGGTCTCCTCAACTTGTGCCTGTTTTGCCTTTGCCTCCACATGATTCTCGCCTCGAGTAACAGGGAGGTAATACCCATTGAGTAGGTCCGATGGCACCAATATTACGGACAATGCAATTAGTGTGAGACCTAAGAGCGAAATAATAACAATCAGTTTAGAAGATACTTGACCCCAAAAACTTCTTGTGAGGCCGAGGTCTTCAATCTCAACTGATTTTTCGTGAAGGCTTTTCTGAGATACTCTGTCTGTACTAATTAATGATCTTTCTGAGCGAGTTTCAGCTGAAATATTTTGTGATGTTACATTAGTTTCAGATTCAGCACCAGCCGTCAGGCAAGCTCCATTTTCCTCACTGTTTAAGTCCTTTTTGTAGCGTCCATTATGACCGGTTGGCGACAGGTTGTGACCTTGCTGAATGTCTGTATTAGAGGATTTATCACTTAGTGATGCATCATATGCTGTCCTTTTGGTTCTATCGATTAACGTAATATATGCATCCTCAAGTTTTTTTAGAATATTAATTCTTTCTTCTGCACTAAAAAGAGAATACGTTAGCAAGGAGTGATCATTATATACTTCAAGCGCATTTCTATACGCCCTTCTGATTTCAAATGAAGATGCATTAACTGATACTTCTAAGATTTCGTAATAATTAAATTCTTCAAATTTATTCATGATACTAAAGGCAAAGGTAGTGTTTGTGCAGAAGATTCCTCAATTATTTCTCTTGCGATATTGTATATTTCAGTCGCTGTTTTGGCATAGCTATACTCTTTAACAAATACTCTATTGTTCATAGTTGCATCAGTAATCTTGTTATCAGATGATATGGTTCCTAAGAAGTAGTAATTAAAATAAAGGTGTTTATTGCATATTCTTGTGATTTTTTGACCAAATTCTCTATCCACTTGCCATCTAAATTGATTTAGGATTAATCCAATTGTTTCATCTTTGATGTGGTTTTCTATTCTGGTACCGTTTTCGTCGTCATATTGTCTCACAAACTGCATTATGTCTGAAAATGATGCAATATGTGACTCTTTAGCATTGTTTAGATATTCACGACAGATTATATTGAGACCGTGATCTTTAAAAACTACTTTTAATTTTCGCAAATAAATGGATTTTATAAAGCGAAACATGTTTTCAATTGACACTGGTTCAGGAGTTGTTACTAATATGCCATGATTTGATATGAGATAGAAATCTAATGTATTAAAATGGGTGCCCGATCCTAAATCGATGAAAATATAATCATAGGATAGCTTGTTTATTGCCCTTATGAGTTTTAATTTTTGGGCATAATATAAGTTGGCAATCTCCAATGAACATCCCGATGAGCTTATGATGGACAGATTTGGCTGTGTCGTTTCTAAGACAACGTCATTAATATCATTAACTTCCTTTTTCCAATACTGTTTTAGGGTTATCTGAGGTTTTCCAAGGGCCAGGAAGGTATGAAGATTTGAAGCCCCCAAGTCTAAATCCACCAACAGTACCTTGTTTCCCTGTTGTGCCAAAATTGTGCCAAGATTTGCTGTTGTGAAGCTTTTGCCGGTACCACCCTTTCCGCCGCCGACGGTATATACCCGCCTGTGGTCATGAGTCAATTTTTCAGAGGTAGATGTTTTCATAATAGTTCTGTGACAAGCAAAGAATTATATTTTCCCTTTCAGGTGCCACGGATCAGGGAGACGCTCATCATTTGCTCGCTGGCGGAGTAGTGCTACATTCATCTTCTTACTTGATGCTGTTAGAATCTTGATGGTTCTGTCATTAACAACTCGCCCCTCTATAGCAAACAACTGTTGATCTGTAAACTAGCAAGAATCGTGCACTGAATGGTAACCGCTTGATATCAATGAGCTTAAAAACTTGAACCTTATTCCGGGTTGCCGGGTGAGGTTGGGTGAGATTCAAGTGATTCATGAGAACACTATTTCTACTTTACCCAGATAGCTTGCGGCAAGATTGAGAATGTTAGGCTATGGCGAGACAGATTGAGCAACTGCAAATGATGGATATAGTGCAACATAGTGCCCCAAACCATGGTGATGAAAATCATTGACCTCTTGCCAATATCGCAACCCCAAGGAAATATAGAGATGAAAAGGATATGAATAACTGGAGTTTGGAGAGTTCATTTGAGTTGAAATCATAGTAGAGATTGATCCCTTTTTAATCTTGGCAGAAGAAGAGTATGAAGACGGAGACGTCATTTTAAGAGAGGCTACCTCCACAGACTGGATCTATATCATCTTGGAAGGCCGGGTTAGGATCCAAAAAAGCCCAACCAATACAAAGACACCCATGGTTGCCATAAAACCTGAACTTATGTGCGATCTTCCTTTAACCTCGATGCGGGGGTTAGGCCGGGTCGGCGAACCATTCCGGCACATCCCTTGCCACAGCTTTGACTATAGCCCGATCATATTCGCTGAGAGCCCCCCTGGCGATCAGACCCTCCACCGTATTTTCGAGCACCACCATCTTGCCGTCGGTGTGAATTATAGCCGGGTAATACTCATTAACAAAGAACTGTTTGAGCCTGAAGCGCTTGAGTTGGTCATCAATCATGGCCTTGATCTGTTTATCAATTTCAGCCTCATCGAGACCACGTAATGCGGATTTTGGTGACTGCATCTTCTTGCCAGTGACCTCTATTCCTTCAATGCATTTGAAGGTGAGCTGCCAGTGCTCGATGTTGCCGAGGGAGTTTACCATAAAGGTGTTGGTGGTGATGAGACCGCGCTCGCGGTCGACTTTGACCCCTTGGAGGTGAGGAAAAAAATAGTTGTCGGAGATGGCTCCGAAGGCACTTACTCCGCCGGCAAATGGCTCATCCATTAAATCGCAGACCGTGAAAAACGGTTTTTGTTCAAAACGTGCATCCTGAAGGAGGATGAGCTCTTCCTCAGTGTAGTGGAAGCGTTCGTTCCAAAGTTCCTCTGGGGAGAGGTCCTTTCTAGTTAGTGAACTCTGGCTGGTAAGCATACCCAGGCTCTGCCCACCGCGCCAGACCAGGGGCAGGGCACCAACCGTCCACTCTGCACTCCCCCCTATCTCGCCGATCATGCTGTGGAAACCGCGACCATCAGGACAGCGGAGGCCATCAAGTCCCATTACCACTGCCGGAAAGAGGTCTCCATCCTTGTCGTAAGGAGTGGCCACCCCCATACTATTTAACTGGTCCATTGGTAGGTGGTGGCGCGGTCGGTCAAGGAAGTAAGCGGTCATTTCAGAAAGTTCTTTTATGCCACAGGCTTCGGCGATTATCCTGGTTTCCTCCAGCAGATCGGTATTCCTGGGGTTGAACTCCGGAAACATGGCGCCGGCCATCCAACGCTCTACGTAAATGTCGGGCAGATGCCTTTTAAAATCGGACTCTGTGACAAAAAGGGCAGTAAGTGAACTGTGAAAGCCCTTAACCGACTTGCCGGTGCCGTCGATCACATCGGAGCCCATAGACAATCTGGTGACTTCCTTGCTCACGCCGCGGCCGTAACGGCTGCAGTGCTCTTTTTTGCCGAAGAGGGCGCCCACTGGAATGGTGGGATTACCACCGGCCTCCAGTCCCGGCTTGACCCTAACCCCCTCGGTTATTGCGCTCTCGATAATGACCTCGTCGCCGACTTCAAAGGTCTCCGTGGTAAGCTGGAGCACCTCGCCCATAACCTGGGCCGCGTTTCGGTCGTTCCGTCTTTTGAGCCGATTAACCATTGCCTTGGTTTGCTCCTCTTTGGGCAGATCCTGCAGCGAACCGAAACCGTCAATAGCAACCGCCGCCGCCGGCAGGGCTGCCGCCAGGATCACCCCCTGGCGTAATTGCTTACTTCTGAATACGCCAAGATTGGAAAGCCCGCTTACCCGGTCCTCAATGATGAATACCGTGCCTTTCACTAATTCCAGGCCGTAAAAATCCATCACCTCCTGGTGCCTCAGATTAAAAGTGGAGACTTTCTCATTGCTCATCTCCCTAGCTTCGTACCGGCCCTCATATGTCAATCGCGCCTCAGCTATGTCGGAGCGTAAGAGACTAGTCATGGTTACTACCTCCCTGGATTATTCAACCGGCATGATCCTCCGGTAACGCGAACAGATCTGCGAGAAGACAAGCAAAAACACCCCTGGCACCTGAAATGCCGGTCCAATGAACTCTCGTGAGAGTTTCGATGCTATTTTTCTTTCTGTTGTTGCTTTTTGGTGGCTTATTGTTGGCCTTCAGTTTTTTCTTGGCCTTCCTGTTCTCCTGCTCCCTTCTCGGTTGCAGAGTCAGTGACCTTTTTTTCCGCAGGTTTTTCATCGGTTTTCATGATGTCGGCCTTCTCGGGTTCCGGTACCCCGGCAGCCTCCAGATTTATGATTTTTGTTTTCTGTTCCTCAATCTGTTTGAGCAGGTCGTTGATTTTGCGCTCTTTAGAGTCACGGTTGTACTCGGTCTGGGTCCTGTTGCCTTTAATTTTGAATTTCTTGGTCGTGAGGTCAGCTATTTTCTTTCTGTTGTTTTCCGTATCACCCAGGCCTGATCTGTCTATGGCTTCCAACTTGGCGAGATCCAGGCCAACCTCTGCCTCCTTGCGGTACTCGTCAGCTGCATCTTCATCATAATCCGCATATTTCTTTTGCAAAGAAGCCAACTCAGTTTTCATCTCAGCAAGCTTCAACTTTTCTCCTGCAACCTGCAGGTCAAATTCAGCCTTTTTGACCTCCTCCCGCTCCTCAGCAGGCACCTGAGCAAGCAGATTCCCATCAGAGCTGCCGCTTATGGAGCTTGTCAGACTGCGGGTAGCCTCACAGCCGGTGAGCAGCGAAAGAGCAAGCAGGAAAATCAAGCTGATATAGCCGAAAATCTTCATGATTTCTTCCCTCCCATGCATTGTTATCAACCGGTTTGTCGCCATTATGTGGGTTTAAAATCCGTTTGCCCAGCTCAAATGGTCAGTCCCCGAGGGATTATTTTGGCGGGAGTTCGTCTGAATCCATGACGAGAGTCTGCAGAGCCTCCAACTCCCTGGGATCAACTTTCTTTGACTTGAGGTGTTCCAAAGCTACCTTGGCTATGACTCTACGATGTTCACCAGATATTTCAATAAAGCGAACCCCCATACCACGAGGGGAAATGTCGTCGTCAGGGCCGTAGATGTTTGACCAGATTACCTCAGCCTTCGCCTCGATGGGTTGGTCAGGAGCATTGATAACCAGGTCAAAGATCTCATTTAGCCTAAGCATCCATGGAGCCTTCAGCTGTTTTCACCATGACGGGCCATTTGATCTTAAAACGTGACCCGCCTCGACCATCTCCTCCAAGAGCCATATTTCTGTCTCCACTATGAGAATACCTTTGTTCTAGCGGGTAAATCCATATCCACCGGACAGAAACTGCCTACCTAGTGATTCACATGGATCTACAACACCTACTCGTCGTTATTCCCATCAGGGTGAAAGCCAAGGTGGCATCTGAGAAGGTGATGCAGAACGTTAAGATGTCACCCTTAGGAAAATAAACCACGGTTGCAAGGTTGAAGTCAACGAAAAAGCTGCACTGCCATACCCATAGTTCGATGAGAAATCAAATGAAGTCCGGGTCTTTACGGCAGATCTTCCTTATCAAAGTTACAAAAAATATACGGGCTTAATTATCTTTTCTTAATTTCAGAAGTCAAATCACATAATCTGCACGTTTTCGGAAATCACAGGCTGTGGCATGAAGCTGTTTTAGTACCCCCCACAGTCATCCCAGTGAAAAGGAAATATCCGGGTTAACCCTCAGAAATGGTTGGTTGTGCTGCGCTTAGGCATGCGTTTTGCACGGAGATTGGTCTGGTTAACAAAACAAGAAAACATAATAATTCGACAGGCCGCAATGGGGAGGAGGAACAATCATGAAACATGCACTCATGGCTACTGTCGCCTTCCTGGGCATCGTTTTGCTCGGAACAGCAGGGTGCAGCACCAAAACCCACGTCCAAACAGAACCAGTGGTGGTAGAGGAGATGGCCAGCTTTGAGCAAGCGGAGGTGGAGAGTGACCCCTGCACCACACTTGAGGGTTCGTTGGTCCGAGCTGGGCAACTGACAAACAGTAGTTTTTCCGGGGCAACGCAATATGACGGGGCCATTCGGTTCGAGTTCGACAGTCCTGTTCTCTCAGCGGATGCCAAGGCTGCTATCGACTCTGTTGTCGTCCCCCTGATGCAAACGAACAAAGATTTTTTCATTGAGTTGCAAGGACACACGGATGGGTTCGGGGCGGAAGCTTACAACTTTCAACTCGGTCTCGCCAGAGCCAGGGCGGTCATGGGCTACCTCTACCAAGAGTATGACGTACCCTTACGACGCATGAATGGATTTTCCTGCGGCGAGATCAAACCAGTAGGGGACAACAGCCTTTCGGCCGGCCGGGCAGAGAACCGACGAGTTAGCATTGTGGTGGTTGAGTAAGGCGCCGAAAGCGCTAAAAGCACCAGGCACCTTTGCCCCATTTATTCGACGTGTAAAACCTGGTCCTTCCACGCCTAGCGGGATCTTCGAAGGGTCAGTCTCGAATCCCGCTTTGCGGGGGTCAGAGTTCAATGGCTTTGCCGGTAAAGATGGCAAGCTGTTTTGGAGTATTGGAGTATTGGGGCATTGCAAAATATCAAATTCCAAACATTAAATCTCAGGGTTTTAGGTGTTCCGCCGGAGGCGGATCGGGTGTCGGGTGTAATTCAGTTACCAGGTGTCAGGTGTCAGGAAAAATAAATATAGAAGCTGAAACCTGAACACTGAAAACTGAAACCCCCATCCGTCCTGAAACCTCAGTCATTCCCTACCGTGTAGCCAATCTCGCCAATAGTCATTAACGTATGGTCTCTGCTACCTCACAGTGTGATATTCTTACCCTGCGAACCAGACCCAGAAGAGCGACCTGCATAAATTTGCAGTGGAACGGAACCCATATTTGTGCAACAATCAGCGGACGAAATAATCAGTGCCAGGTGGGTGTTCAAAACGGTGTTGGAGAGGTAGATAGTCATGGGTCTTTTCAAGGCTTCAGCTGGATTGAGGGGAATGAAGCGGTTTGGAGTAATAGCCAAGGTGCTCATCAAACACGGCCTTGGCGATGTAGTGGAAAAGATTGTGGGCCGCAAAGACAAAAAGGGCGAACCAGCCAAAATCAAGGGTGCGGCCCTAAAACCTGGAGTACTGTCACCACGCCGCATTCGTCTGGTCTTGGAAGAATTGGGGCCCAGCTTTGTCAAGCTGGGACAGCTGATGAGTACACGGGCTGATATATTTCCCGCTGAATACATTGAAGAGCTGAGAAAGCTGCAAGACCGGGTTCCACCAATACCTTTTCCCGAGATCCAAAAGGTCATAGAGGAGGAACTCAAGCGGCCCAGTGAAGAGATTTTTGCTGAATTGGACACGGCGGCCTTTGCCGCCGCTTCTGTGGCACAGGTGCATCACGCCACCCTTCCTGGTGGTGAAAAGGTAGTGGTCAAGGTAATTCGTCCGGGTATCATGAAAAAGATTCGGGAAGATATTCGCTTGATGTACTACCTCGCCGATAAGATTGAAAAATCCTTTGAGGTTGGTCGCATCCTGGCTCCCAGCAATCTGGTGAAGGAATTCGAGCGCACCATCTTCAAAGAAATTGACATGCTCATAGAGGCTGGCAGCATTGAGAAATTTGCCTACAACTTTCGGGACATTGACGAGGTCTGTATCCCCAAAGTCTATTGGGATTACACCACCAAATCCATCCTGGTGATGGAACGGATCGATGGTATCAAGATGGATCACATTGATGAATTGAAGGCCCACGGCATAGATCCAAAAGAGATAGCGCGCATCGGTTTACGCTCGTTCTCGCGACAGTTGATGGAATTCGGTTTTTTTCATGCCGACCCGCACCCCGGTAATACCATTGTCATGTATGATGGTCGGGTTGGTCTCGTTGATTTTGGTATTACCGGCTACCTGGATGAAGAGATGATGCGGCAGATAGCTAACATCTTTCTGGGGTATGCCGAGCATGATTATGACTTGCTGCTGGATGCTTTTCTGGATGCTGGTTTACTGGATGAAGAAACCATGGATCTGGACAGCTTTCTCATAGACCTCAAGGACGTAAGTGAGTCCTTTTACGGGCGTTCGCTTCAGTCCATATCGGTCAGGGACGTCTACGATCAGATTATCTATTTGGCCCTCAAATATCATATGCAGTTGCCGAGAAATCTTTTGCTACTGTTGAAAACTTTTGTCCAGACAGAAGCCCTCGGCAAGATTCTTGAAAGTGATGAAAGCCTGCTGGAATTTGCCAAACCCTACGCCAGGAAATTAATCAAGCGCGGCTATGATGCGAACAAGCTGTTCAAGAACATAGGCAGAGAAGCACGCTATGTGGGCAAATACGCTAAAGTCATGCCCAAGTTCGTCCACGATATACTCAAACAGGTGTCCAAGGGAAAGCAGCGAGTTGAGATCTGGCATGAGGGCTTTCAGCAGTTTGATACAAAACTTGAGAAAGGCCTCAACAGGTTGACCGTTGGCTTGGTGCTCTCGGCTTCTATTCTTGCTGCTGCTTTGGTGCTCAATTCGGCGCAGAAAGTTCTGGAGTTCGAGGTAAACTTCCTTGGGGTGGAGGCAATTTCTCTAACAGCCATTCTAGGAATAACTGGCTATGTCATGACCACAGTTCTCGGAGTCTGGCTTATTATCGCCATTTATCGTTCCGGAAAGCTATGAATTCAGTAGGCAAGGCAGTGCCTAGTGCTGAAAGCAAGTTATTAGTTAGTGTCCATCCGGAAACTCTACTCTCGCATGTCATTCTGAGAAGGGAAACGACGAAGAATCTCGTTCTTACTGAGTTTGGCTGAGATTCTTCGCTTCGCTCAGAATGACACATGGGGGTTTCCGGATGGACACTAGTCATCGTAAATCATTTTTTAGTAGCTGGAGACTGAACAGCTATGAGAGAACTCTCAAGATATTCAGCCATGTCTTTTCCGTATAACCAATAACGAATAACAAATAATCTCTTTGTGCCTAGTGCAGTGATCAAGGCAGTAGAGGCTCGAGGGGGCAATCCTGACAGCGTGGTTTGCGTTTACAGTGAAGTTTTCCCACCCTCACCAGTAGGGCGTGATATTCGTTGAACATCTCCACATCGAGCGGCAAGTGGTGCATGAACAAATCCTGTAGTGCTTGATAGTTGACCTCCTCTTCGATGAGACCGTGACGGCTGGTAACTCGGTAAGTATAGGTGTCCACGACGAAAATGGGCCTGTGGAAAGCATAAAGCAGAATACTGTCGGCGGTCTCAGGGCCCACGCCGTTGACCGATAACAGCTCCTGGCGCAACTGAGCTGTCTCCATCTGCCCCATGGCGTTCAGGTCACCGCCGTAAGCCTCGGCAACCATCCCAATCAAGTTCTTGAGACGACGCGCTTTGAGATTGAAATAGCCTGCCGGCTTAATGAACTCGGCAAGCTCCTCTATAGATCTGTGGTGGAGTTTGTCTAGAGAAAGCAGGCCATTTTTGTTCAAATTGGCGATGGCCTTCTCAACTCCCTGCCAATTTGTATTTTGGGTAAGAACGGCTCCGACCATGACCTCGAGGACGCTGTCTGCCGGCCACCAGTGCTGGGGCCCGTACGCCTCCACAAGGCGATTGTAGATCCTAGTCAGCGCGTCAGAAAGACGATTCATCTGGCTCCTTCGCGATTCTTGCCGGCCATCCGCCACCTTTGTCTGAAGCTTACGGCGTAAAAGGAAAAGAGCCTGTTAAAGCAATAGCCAATAGTTGGGCCGAGCGCGCGGGTATGGCTTGTCTGGTCTTTCCCAAGAAATTATCAGAATGCTCTCGCCAGTTCAGGTTCAACACAAGTATAACGATTATCCATCAGCAAGCAATGGATAAGGTCGCAGCAGGCAATTCATGAAATATCCGGGCAAGGGGTGTAGCAGGTAGTTTCGCCAATTCCAAAAAAGCAAAAGGTTATTGACAGCCCTTCGTAACCTTTGCTAGTGTGCACGCACCGGCAATGGAGTCTGCCGTAAACCGCCCCGTATTGCAAAGGGGCTGATGACTCCTACTTCACACAGTTGTTGGGGTAGGAGCCAGCCAAATGCCTACCCCACCGGGAATGCCAGGTGGGTTTTGTATTGTGGGCCCTGTCAGAGCAGAACCTGGCGGGGCTTTTTTGTCGGAGGGATGTGGTGCTGGACCGCTACAAGAAAATCAGGCAAGAGCTCATGGGCTGTATCGAGAGATTGATCGGGGTCTCCTCCAGCAGAGACAATGCCAAAATCGTAGAAAACCTGCGGGAGATAGGGGAAAAACTATCCGGAAACCGCTTTCACCTGGTAGTGTTGGGTCAATTCAAAAGAGGAAAATCCACCTTTATCAACAGCCTTCTGGGGGACAAGGTCTTGCCCACTTCGGTGGTGCCGTTGACTTCAATCGTAACTTTGCTCAAGTACGGCGACAAAGAGAACATTGAAATTCTCTTCAACGACGGTAAGAGGACTTCCGTCCCGCGTGGCGAGCTGGCAGACTACGTGACAGAACGCGGCAACCCCGCCAATGAAAAAAAGGTTAAGTATGTGGAGGTATCTTACCCATCGGACTACCTAAGAGACGGCGTGTTCATCGTTGACACGCCCGGTGTGGGCTCTACCTTTGAGAACAACACTGAGATGACCTATAACTACCTGCCCAAGGTGGACGCAGCCCTTTTCATGCTGGCCGTGGACCCGCCCATCAGTCAATCGGAAATCGCCTTTCTCAACGACGTGAAAGAGTATGTGGCAAAAATCTTTTTCGTACAGAACAAGATTGATTACATGGACAAAAACGAGCAGCAGGAGTCCATGCTTTTCTCCAAGGAGGTGATCGAAACAACGCTCGGCTCTGATAGCATCCAGATTTACCCTCTTTCTGCAAAGCTTGCCCTGGCAGCGAAGCAGGAGAAAGACAAGAACCTTCTCAGGCAAAGTCGCCTCCCCGAGTTTGACAGAGTGCTGGGAGATTTCCTCCTGAAGGAAAAAGGGAAAACTGTGCTGCGCTCAGCCCTCAATGGTACCAGGAAGCTTCTCTCGGATGAGGAGTTCGCTATCGAGCTAGAACGTCAGGCCATTGCCACACCGCTGGAGATTCTAGAGCAAAAAATACAGCTCTTCCAGGAAAAGATGGAAGTTGTGAAAGGGGATCGTGAGGACAATGCCTACTATTTTGAAGGTGAGATCAAGCGACTCATCGACCTGCTGGACCGGGATCTGGAGAAACTGAAGCGCATTGAGATACCACGACTCATGAAAGAACTGGAGGTGTCTGGGGAGAAATATCAGCACAAAAGCGTTTCCCAGTACATCGAACTCATGGAGGCAGGACTCCATCAGGGCGTTGTTCGCACTTTTGATGGCTGGATTGTTCAAGAAGAGGAACGGCTGAATCAGGAGTATGCTCGCATTTCCAAACGCTTTTCCGAGCGGACCAATGAGATCATTGATGCTATTGTCAACGCTTCGGCTGAACTCTTCGACCTGAACCTGGAAAGATTCACCGCCGAGGAGGTAATCAGCAGCGATAGCCAACTCTATTACATGGTGGGCGATCCCCCAAAGTTTTTCGATTTGGAGGGAGCCTTTGAATTTTTCTCTCGGAAAATATTACCTCGAGGATTCTCTCAGTCAGTAGCCCTCAAGGATCTGCAGAAGAAACTGCCTGATAAGATCGACAAGAACTCCGGCCGGGTCCGCTGGGATTTCATGGACCGCATCAAGAAAAGCTTCCTGAAGTTTCGCTGGGAGCTAAACCTTAAGATTGATGCCACAGAAGAAGGTATCAAGAAGGCGATCGACAAGGCCATGGAACTGAAGAAGGTAAGTGCTGTCGAGGTGGAGAAGGCCACAACACTCATCGCCGCGCAACACCGGCAGCTCGAGCTGATCAAAGGGGAACTTGAAGCACTGGACGGCACGATTCGAAAGCTGTAGACTATTTTCGCTCACAGAATTGGTCTTTCTCTTTTTGTGCTTCTTCGGAGGATGGTTATGGCAGTAAGCCTGGCGCTGATCGTGGTCTTTGGCCTGGCAGCGGATATCCTGTTTCGCAAGTTCAAGCTCCCTGGCCTGGTTGGCATGCTTATCGTCGGGGTTCTGGTGGGGCCATATGTCGTAGGCCTGATGCGGCCAGAGATGATGCAAGTCTCGGCTGACTTTCGCAAAATTGCTCTGATTGTGATCCTTTTGCGGGCAGGGTTCGAGCTGCGGCGAGACACTCTCCGTCGGGTAGGCAAGACAGCGATCATTATGTCCGCGTTGCCGGCCATTTTCGAAATTGCGGCGATTATGGCGGTTGCCCCTTACTTCTTGAAAATTTCCCTCCTTGAGGCCACCATTTTGGGTAGTATCCTGGCAGCGGTCTCCCCGGCTGTAGTGGTGC
>CBFDBW010000026.1:0-13524 GCA_965603145.1 uncultured Syntrophobacterales bacterium | reverse complement strand
TATCCAACAACATGACCAAATCGGCAGGTGCATTTAGAAGAGCCCTCGCCGTCGCCTCGCTCTCTCGCAATGCTTGCTCAGCCCCCTTGCGCTCGGTGATATTAACCCAATTTGACAGATAGTAATCAAATCTGCCGTTCTTTCTCACCGGTATTCCAGTTATTTCAACCCAGAATCGCTCTCCATTTTTCTTCTGAAAAATCTCCTCAAATCTGTTTACGCCTTTTTGAATAGCTTCGTCAAAATCGACAGCGATCCTCTCCGATGCTTCCTCTGGCCACCAGGGGTACGGAGGCTTGCTGCCAAGAATTTCGGAAGAAAAAAATCCTGTTAACCTTTCAAAGGCAGAATTGATATATCTTATGGAAGTATCAGAATTGACAACCATGATGGCATTGGGAGAGTTGTCGAGCAAGCTGGAGGTGAATTTCTCACTTTCCCGCGACACTTCCTCCATCCGCTTGCGCTCGGTGATATCCATCGCCGCCACGATAACACCTTTGGATATATCAGATGAATCAAGAGGGCTTCCCTGAAGATAGCAGTCGATCACTCTGCCATCCTTGGTGAGCCAACGCGTCTCAACTTGTCCGATTCCCCACTTCTCAATTTCGGAGTAGAAGTCGCGACCGACACGCTCGTACTCTTCGGCATCCGGATAGAGTACTTCGATGCTTTGTCCCAACAAAGAACCTTCCTCGTAGCCCCACATGCGGTACATGGCTTTGTTGGTCCAACCCAGAATGCGATTGCGGACCAGACCTATTCCCATCGGAGAGGCGGCGAGAATTGCATTCAAGGTCCGCTCACTTTTGCGCAACGCCTCCTGCGCCAGCTCCAGGTCGGTCATATCATGTGTCTTGACAACCAAAGCCGAAACAGATTTGTCATTCTCGAAAAAAGGATAATAGCTGATTAGCATACATCTTCGTTTTCCATCGGGGAAATCTAACCAGTCACGATAGTGGACTTCTTCACCGTTAAGACATCGAGCGAGATAACTCTTTATCTGTTTTTCAAAAATCTCCGTTCCAAACATCTCTGCTACGGAGCGTCCTATAATTTCCTCTCGAGGCCTATTGAAGACCTCGGTGTAGGCATCATTCACTGTTCGATAGATATAGTTGCTATCAATGAAAGACAACGGCTCGTTGACTGTTGAGACTATGAGTTTATATCTGCCTAGCTCTTCTTCTGCCTGCATGCGTTCTCTTATTTCTTGTCTGAGCTGCTCGTTTGCCCTCACCAGTTCAGCAGTTCGCTTCTCCACCCTCTTTTCCAGTTCATCGTGAACTTGTCGCAAGCCTTCCTCTGCCCGCTTTCGCTCGGTAATGTCCAAAGTGAGTTCGACCATACCCACAATATCGCCATTGCTGTCTCGAACCGGAGAGCCTTGTATATACCAGGATCTTCCGTCCGGAGTCGTCTTCTCAACTGCTTGTGGTTGACCGGTTTGACTAGCCAACTGAACTGGACAATCCTCGCAAGCTTCGGAGCGCTTAGCCCATAGCTCATAGCAGTGACCTCCTACCACTTCCTCACGGGTCATGCCTACTGAATCGCATGCTGCCCGGTTGGCCCATAGGACTCTCATCTCCATATCATGGTAAACTACATGCTCCACCAGGCTGTCGAGAATGGTTTCTTTTTCTTCTTCCGCCATCTTCAGCGCCGCTTCCGAAGCCATGTGTTTGACTTCTATTGCTTCCATTTCAGTAACCCGCCGGCGCAATTGTTCCAACTCCTTCATGAGTTGCCCTTTGGTCTTGTCTTCGTCTTTCATTTTCTGATCCTCATAAAAGAACACTAAATGAGATTCATTAGAGTGCACTCATTACTCGGCACGTTTCAGGTAGGTTGGTTTTAGCCCTTTTGGAGGAATGGGATATTTAGAATGCCTAGCATGCGGGGTCACTGGAGATGGGCTAACTTCAGACTACAAAATGGCGTGTAATCTGGCAAGAGGAAAGTCTTCAGATACTACTAACTGCAATGCTTCGGAGCCTTAATTATTGGATCTTTTGGCGGGCCTCAATTTTTTTTCTTGACAAAGAAACATAGATGGAAATATTCTGGAAGTGACCCCAAGAAATCTCGCAGGAGATCCTCTCGGAAGGTCAATCTGTCAGGGGTGTCAAAGGATCGTTGTTGAAACGGCCTGGAGACTGAGAGTCGCAAAGCGGCAACCCTCATAACCTGATCTGGTTAGAACCAGCGTAGGGAAACAGAACGACAAAGAAGAGAGAATCAAAAGTGAAGGTTACTTGGGGTCACTCTTTTCGACGGCAGGATACTGTAGGTGCGATTACTTTCCTCTGCTTTTTCCCTTTGTCCTCCTCCTGCCACAAACTCAAAAAACTTCCCTCTCCTCACTCTGAAGTGAATGCGACCCTGTTATACTGTCCACAGTCCTTGGAAAGTATAACCATACTAATGATAGAGCCCCTTAGCTTTTCCTGCCGTTGGAACACCACGTAACGTTAATTGGAAAGGTATAAGAAGATGATGTGGAATGAAATTAGACAAAACAAAATCACGGAGCAGTGGGTCATCATTGCTCCTTCCAGGGGAGAGCGGCCACAAGATTTTATCCGACCAAGTAGAGAAAGGGAGCATCTGGCTCCCTTTGATGAAGAGTGTCCGTTCTGCCCAGGGAATGAACATGTACTCCCGTCGATTATCATGGAGCTGCCAAAGCCTGATGGAAGTCTGTGGCAGACCCGGGTAGTCCCCAACAAATATCCTGCACTCGTTCCTGAAGGGGACATGAAGAGATGCAAACAAGGAGTTTATTTGACAATGAGAGGATATGGTCGACACGAAGTCATCGTTGAAAGCTCAGAACACAATCAACAGATGGCACTGATGTCGCTTAAAGAAGTGGCAATAATCATTGAAACGTATCATCGGCGTTATCGAGAGCATATGGAGGAGCACATGAACATGATGGTTGTTATTTTTCGCAACCATGGAGCGGGAGCGGGCACATCTCTCATCCATCCTCATTCTCAGTTAATTGTTACCGGGTTAGTTCCCCATCATATCCGTTGGCGAGAAGAAGTGGCGCAGAGGCACTTTAACCAATGGGGTCGCTGTGTCTACTGTGAAATCCTTGAATTTGAGATGCAAGATCGGCGGCGTGTGGTCTTCGAGAATAACTCCTTTCTGGCCTTTGTCCCCTTTGCAGCCGAGGTGCCATTTGAAATCTGGATTGTGCCAAAGAAACATAAGGCAGACTTCGGCAATATTTCAGATGAAGAAAAGCCAGACCTGGCTGCTGCCCTTCAGGGCATCTTAGCGAGGCTTTACAAAAAGATGAATGACCCTGATTATAATTACATCATTAACACCTCTGCGCGATATCGGGCTGATGACCCCGAATTACACTGGTATCTCCAGGTGAGACCACGACTTACAACTCAAGCCGGGTTTGAGGTCGGTTCCGGCATGAGTATAAACCCAACTGTCCCTGAAGATGATGCCGATTTCTTGAACGAAGAGATAATCTGAAACCTCTTCTTGGCACGTCAAGGACGACAGCCGCTCTTTGGCTCAGTAAAGCATCCCCCGGCATAGCCGGGGGCTTTGATCCATGAGCGAATCCGAAAGGGTGACGCCCCCATAGGGGGCTTCAATGGTCCTTACCTCAGGCGGGAGTCTGCTGGGGTAATGGAGTGGGGGAGCATTTCAAAATATCAAATTCCAAGTACCAAATCTCAGGTTTCAGTGTTCAGTGTTCAGGTTTCAGCTTCTATGGCTATATTTCCTGACACGTGACACCCGACACCTGAAATCTCCACAAAAGCTCGCAATCTCTACCGGCAAAGCCATTGAACTCTGACCTGGCCCTAAGGACCAGGTTTTCGATGTTAAATAAAATGCCAATATGCTGTGTTGTTTTATTGAAGACAAGGGCATCAGTTTTTGAACATCGCCTTTAATCTCAACGCGTCCTGCGCTGCATAGCCTGCCTCGTCATTATCGAAATAGCAGTAAATTTCTTTTCCCTCTCTAGCCCAAACTGAAAAGTCACCTGCCCATTCCTCAAGTACCATGGTTTCATATTGACCCTGATATGGGCGACCAGGACCGTGCAGTCGTATGTAAATGAACTCAGCAGTTACTTCTTTAGGTGAGAGGCGGCGGTCGAAGTCGTAGACGCAGAAACTCGCTCCATGTTCCCCTAATGCATCGTAGACTTTAGTGTGGAACCAGGTAGGATCGCGAAACTCGAATGCGTACCTGAAGCCTGTGGGTAAAACTTCCAGGAATGCTCGCAAGCGTTGATGATTCAGGCTCCAGTTCGGTGGCAACTGAAATAGAATTGGACCCAATTTGTCTCCCAACTTTTCCATTCTCCCCAGGAAATTGGATACCGGCTCCTCCGGGTCTTTTAGTTTTTTCATATGAGTAATGTAGCGGCTCGCTTTTACTGCGAATGCAAATCCGGATGGGACATTATTATGCCAACGAATTAACGTTTTCTCCTTTGGTAGCTGATAGAAAGAATTGTTGATCTCTACCGTGTGGAAACGGTCAGCATAATAGTTTAGGAACTCCCTCTTTCGGAGATCTTCGGGATAAAAGGGCCCCTTCCAATGTTGATAGTGCCAGCCGGAAGTGCCTATATGAATGAGCTTACGTTCTTTCATGACATGGCCGTCATAGAGGACTAGCCCGGATATTTCATGAATTGCTGTCGCGAGACCGTGGAGAAGGGTGTGCCTGCCCGCCATCGCGAGCCTGCTCGCTCAGGCGAGGCGGGCGGGCCACCGGGCAACCGCAGGGGGTTGGTTTCGAGGCGTACCTGAAATGGAATCACAAGGTAGGCGCTTCGGCCCAATTGGTTAGAAGCGTTCTCTATTCATATTGACCCCATAAAGCGCTATCCATGCACACAACTCCACAGTCTGGGTGGTAAAATAGCCGTCTTGAACGTGCATTTCTGCGTACTACCGCGAGAACTCAAGCAAGAGCCAAATACGCATCATGAAGACGATATACTTTTCGCTTTAGAGTTCCACCCGACTGCTATGTTCGCCTATAACTTACTGTGCAAACAACCGGCAATAAGCCTTAGCATTTTGTCTTGGAAAGAGATACGAAGATCTTGTCCAATCGCTTCATGGAATTTACCGTCTTTTTACTCGCCTTCTTCTAAGGGCTCCTTTTCCTTGCACTCCTCACACAAAGACCCATATTCAGGTAAGGTGTGAGTGATGATGACGTCCTTTTCTGTCGGATAATTGGAACATCCTTTGCTCCAATGCCATCTACCACTGTTTTGTCTTCTACGAAATTCAGTCATGGTCATCCTCCTTCTGAAATGATGAACAATCAAGCTCAAGAATTTCTTTGTTTAATATCTCTCTCCTCGTCATAAACGCTGATCTATATTTTTAGATCCTCCGCACTCCGGCGTATAGCAGGTAATATTTATGAAGTCGCACTTCTCCCCGCATTCAGGGCAGACATCAGGTGGCTTTGCTGCGGTTAGGGTAAAACCGCACTTGCCGCATTTCCAGTAAGTAAGACCACACTGGGGACAGATATCTCCGACAAACCTGCCATCTGCTGTGTAACCACAGTGCGCACATACTGATCTTTCTTGCTTGCGTTGAATGCCATTTCCCCCTTCAATAGATGAGAGAAATTATTTGACCTTGTAAGGATTAATTAACTGTTGGTATCTCGAAAACCATCTCCACATTCCCCGATATAGTGAGCATAACTCGCAACACACATGCCAGGTGTGTCTGGGTTAATATCGGGGGGAAATGATCGAGGAAATCGCTGATGCCAGTGCAGATTACGGCCGATGGACCAAAAGGGGGACTATTAGAGAAGTAGCGATCTCGCTACTACGACGTGTTTCAAAGTTGCAGGACAGCTACTCTTTTGGGCGCCCGCCTTTATCCGGAAAGACAATGCCAAGCTTTCGGATCTTCCGCAATGGGGTGGTCTTTGAGACTACCAGCTCCAGGCCAAGCAAAAGGAGACTTCAGGAAGAGATCACGGCCATCTTCATGGACATTGGCAATCTCCCATAGTTAAAGCTTATTACCTTGTCACCGTCTACCCTCTTGAAAAGAAACGTTCAGGATTTGACACATGGTAGCAGAAATGCAATGGCCTTAATTTACCGATATAATAATCGAATATTATTCCTGGCTCCAATTTGCTTCCCACGAAATCCCTTTATCTCTTTGATTCATTAGTTGAGTGTCAGAAACAAATCAAATGGTTTCCAAGGGTTAAAACGAGAATTGCTCAATGGCATGATAGTTGCCATTTCAAATGGGCGGAAGGATTTGTGGAGCCCACAAATCGAACCAAACCCATACTGTTTAAGGAAAGGAGTAAGCAATGAGCGACCTAGTAGTCGTCTGTTTCGATGAACAGTTTAAGGCCGAAGAGGTCCGCCTCGATTTACTAAAAATGCAGCGCCAACATCTCACTGACCTGGAGGACGCTGTTGTCTTAGTCAGGCACCAGAAAGGCAAAGTAAAGCTTCACCACATGACCCATCTAACAATCGAGGGCGCCGTGAGCGGAGGTTTCTTGGGTACGCTGTTGGGCCTCATGCTGTTGAACCCGGTTTTCGCTCTATTCGGTTTAGCGGCAGGCACTGTGATTGGGGCGCTTACAGGCTCAATGAAACACCTCGGCATCGACGAAGAGTTTATGAAGGACTTGGCTGAACACTTGAGACCGGGTGCCTCCGCCCTATGCATTCAAGTCAGAGCAGTACCCCCGGACAAGGTCTTGGAGGAACTCAAAAAGTTCGAGGGCAAGGTACTTCAGATCTCATTGCTGCACGAGGACGAAGAGAAACTTCAAGCAGCGGTAGATGCGGTCAAGCAAGAATGCATAAAACTAGGCTACTGTGAGGCTAATTCCTCATAACTTGATCGTATAGGAAATTCCTTTTTTGAGTCCGCCGGCGGCGGACGTTATATAAAATCGTGCAGCGATTTTATAACTTGTATGGCTTCTGACAATTCGAGGTTCCCAGGGCCACGAGAAGATTTCATCTGATCATGGATATGAGAGCGGCCAGAAGAGTTTGAGGGATACCGTTCATCAATTTCAAACTGCCAGCAGAGGAGCCTAGCTAGCGCGACTCCCTCATTCTGTTGGTTTTACGGTTAAAACAGGCACGGAGGCATTCTTGACCACATACTCCGCCACGCTGCCGAAGATGATACGTTCAAGGCCCCTGCGGCTGTGGCTCCCAATGATAACCAGGTCGATCTTTTCGCTCTTCACCATCTTTAGGATCTCGACACGCGGATCACCCATCACCAGCCTGCGCTGGAAATTGGGGCAACTCTGCAGGTGCTCGTCGCAGATCTTGTCCAGCATCTTCTCGCTCTCAACCAGGGCCTCCTCGATAAAATTGGAGATGGAGGTGTGCGGTACATGCATTCCGGCAAACTGGCGGAGGTCGTCCACCACATAAAGCAAATAGATTTCGGCGTCATACTTCTCCGCCACGTAAAGAACATAGGGCAGCACCTGGTAGGAGCATTCAGAGAAATCGATGGGATACAAAATACGCTTGATTTCGACCATATCATCCTCCCTTGGGGATTCTGTAATCGTTGACCATTTCTAAATTTATCACGGAGCTCTGTAATGTAAGGTTGTTGTATCTGTTAATGGACCACCCAAACAGCGAGACCGTGACAGTTGTCCAGCACCTTTCTTACCACACTCCCCATGAAAAACTCTTTAACCATTGAAGTCCCATGTCGGCCAAGGACAATGGTTCCGTAGCCGTTGCCTCTCGCCTCATCGAGAATGTCTTTGGCCGGGCTGCGGCTGCCGTCCACCACTTTGGTGATAATCTGAGTCTCTGTGATTCCCGCCTCTAGAAGCATCTCTTTCGCCTCTTTCATGTGTGGAGCAATTCGCTGTCCTGCCTTGTGCTTCCAAAGCTCCTCCAATTCCGGAGCCTCTTCAATGACCTCCAGAGGAATAAAGCGTCTTAGATGCCTCATGGTGTGAAAGAGGGTTATGTGGCAGTCAGTCCCGGAAAGCATGAACCCGGCATGATCCACCGCCCCCAGAGCGTAATTTGAACCGTCCAGGCCGATAAGAACACTTTTAAACTTGACCGTACCTTCCACAATCCACACTGGGCACACCCGGCAATGTTCCAGAGTTCTGCTTGCGACCTCCCCCATGAAAAAGGCCTCTAAACGGCTTCGCCCCCGGGTGGTCATTAGTACAGTGTCTGCTTGCTTTCCCTCTGCCCAGATGCAGATTTCCTGAGCTACGGACATTTTCTTTTTCAAGTAGAAGGTTGTAATGCGCTCTTCAGAAAAACCCTTGTGGATCAGAGCAGCCTTGGCTTCCACCAAGATACGCTCGGCCATACGGATGTTCTTCGCTTTAATAATCTTCAACTTGTCTGCCATTGCACGGTCCATGGTGGGGTCTTCAGTGAGAGTCAAGGGCAAAGAGGGCAACACATAGAAAACATTTACCTCGAGATTGTGCTGGGGGCCGAACATGAGGTTTAGATAGTCCAGCGATCTCAGCGCATTTGCGGAACCCTCCACCGCTACGGCAATCATTTTGTTCAACTCAGCCATGTCGTCCTCCTGTAGGCTAGCATCAGGAGCATTCTGTGCCTGTTGAGTTCCTCCATCTTTTTCTGCTCCCTTCGCATCCAGGAAATAAAGCACATAAAAGCACCGCTGAAGGGAAACAATGCCACCTTCCTCATAAAACAGCCCCGAAGAGGTATAGCTGCATCGGGCACAAATCCAACTACCATCTAGCCCAAAGCCTACTCCTCTGCTAGAAGCGCTTCGCCAATTACAGATTTGTCTTCTCTCTTTTTTTCTATCCAGTCCATTTCGAGCAAGTTGCCCCACACTCCGTGTAAGGTGCAGTAAGCAAGAGCGCAAAAGGCGCTGAAATCCGCGATGTGGTTAATCTGGAACCTGACATTAGGATTGGAATAGACCGGAGCCCAGGTGGCACGACCGAGGTTGATTACCTGGCCGGTATGCTTTTCCACCCCGTAAAGTTCAATCCAGGCGATGTGGTGTGCCTCTGTGTTGGGATGTGGGCTGTCATGACCCACAACCACGCGAACTATGTCCTTCCCTTCCTTGTGTCCCCTGTCGATCATAATGTGAGGGATATGCTTTTCTTTCCCTTGATCTTTTTCGCCTTTGATGATTTCTGAGAGATTCATCATATCCTCGTCTTCTCTGTTAAGAGTGAGCACTCCAACTCTCATTGAAGTGAGAAAATGGAAGTGCGGTAGGGGACCTGGCGCTACAACCTGGGATCCATGTGGCCAGGACCGCCACATTCCGGGGTGTAACAAGTGATGTTGAGGAAATCGCATTGTTCCCCGCATTCAGGACAGACGCCGGGGGGAACTGCCGCGGTGATAGTGTAGCCGCACTCGTGGCACTTCCAGTATGTCAAGCCGCAATCCGGACAAATATCCCCGGTGAATTTACCCGAAGACGTGTAGCCGCACAGGGCGCATTGCATTTCTCCTTTTTTCTGTTCCATCTTATTTACCTCCCTACCTGTCCCACGTTCCTATCGGGCGCACCTTGCTGCGCCTTACAGAGAGCCACTTGTCGACACAGCAAGACCTACTCTCGTGTCATAAGCTCCCCACACTTGGGGCATTTCTTCTTGAGGCAGGGGCTTCCCAACTGGTGAGGTTCTCTTTCACCGCATTTAGGGCAGATGCAGTCTCCACCAGGACCTGCTCCAAAACCACCTCCTCCACCGCGACGACCACCACCTCGCCCCATGCCTCTACCTTTTCCAGGCCCCTGACCTCTTGGCCCTGTTCTATCTCCTTTAGGCATTTTCACGACCTCCTTTTTCTTTTCACCTTCTGAACAGATATCGAGATCTAATTCTCGACATTTTTTTCACCATGCTAATTGAAGATTAGGCAAAGGTTATGCCAGAAAGAGGACAGGAAAAACGAGATGCTAAGTATTTAATATCGTGCAATATTAAGAAATGAATGCGAGATTAAAGCTGAGGTCCGAATTGGTGTGACTGTCAGGATTTTTTACGGATTGCGAAAAAATAATCTCTGAGGTGAATGGTTATGATGATTGTGCTTGGTCGTTCCGCAGGAGATACGCAGCCGAAGAAATCTGCTCAAGGCTTTGCTGGAGCGGTTGGTCTGTTCTGACTTGCAAGTGAATACTATCGTCCAATTCACTCAAGACCTCGAATGTTTGGCGCTGAGCTTCCAGATGCTGCATCCGAGCATCCGAAACCGACTTTTTGTCCTTCCGTTTGGAAAGCCTCTTGCGTAGCACTGTATCCGGGCAAATACACTCCACAAAGATCATATTAGCGCCCATTTCCTCGGCCAGACAGCGGAACAGCTCACGACGCTGGCGGCTGCCAAAGGTGGCATCTAGAATCACTGAATTACCAATGAACAACTGCCGCCGCGTCTCCAGCAGCATGCGCTCGTAGGTTTGGGCCGTGGCAACTTGCGTGTAAATACCTTCACCAAATCTTGCCACCGCCGGCTGATCCACCTTGAGGCCGAAAAATTTCTTGCGAATGATGTCGGAGTTGAGAATCCGCACGCTCATTCGTTTTGCCAGTTCGATGGCAATGGTACTCTTGCCGCTGCCGCTCAAACCACAGACAACCCAGAGAGTCCGACGGCTGAAACTGGTGGCATATTTATAAGCGAGTTCGAAGTAGCGCTGGGCTCTCACCACCAGGAGTCTGGCCTTCTCGCCAGATAAATCCCCTGCGGCCTGCCGCAGACATTCCACCTTGCAGCGCACGTGAGCCCGGTAACACTTGTAAAAA
Source organism: uncultured Syntrophobacterales bacterium (assembly GCA_965603145.1). Lineage (GTDB taxonomy): Bacteria > Desulfobacterota > Syntrophobacteria > BM002 > BM002 > BM002. Next base: position 2,697 of record CBFDBW010000026.1, on the reverse strand, counting down.
TCGAGGAGTAGAAAGACTTCCGGATCGCTGGCCGCCCGGGCATAGGCGGTGAGCAGCGTATGGCCAACATCTGGGAACCCATGATGGTCCAGATCCATAACGAGAAAAGCTAGATCGGAGGCTACATCACCGTAGCGAAAACGCTCGTTAAACTCGATGCAGTCTATGATTTGAATGCCATCCACAAAATATATGTGACCCAACCGCAGATCACCATGACAGTCGCAAATGCGCCCTGTTTCAATGCGGCGTTGAAATAACTCCTCGTGATCACAGAGAAAAGCGTGTACAGCTTGGTGCATTCTAGAGAAATTTCCCTGGTCCAGGATCTTGGGCACGAAAGGTGCTGTCTGGGTGAAATCCTCTTCAGTATTAACCTCGATCATCTTCGGACCACCCATGGCGTCAATCTCCGGCCCTTTCCGAGTCTTTTCGTAGAAGTGAGACAGAACGTGGACAAGCTCCTGCAACATAGCAGGGCCGAGCTTCCTTTGCCGCAACAGCTCCAGCATGGTTTTTTCACGAGGAAGCTGGCGCATCTTTACGGCGTATTCCACCGTTTCACCGGGGCCATTGAGAGCGTAACTACCAGGTTCCCGGGTGATGGCTACTACATCCAGGTACACATCTTGGCTGAGCCGCTGATTTAACAGAACTTCCTGTTCGCAGTAGTGGTGTCGTTTCTCCAAGGTGCTAAAGTCCAGAAAGCCTAGATTCACTGGTTTCTTTACTTTGTAGACAATGTCCCCGGTGAGAAAGACTTTGGAGATGTGAGTCTCCTCAATTTGAATTTTTCCCACCGGATGGGGATAGAATGTCGGGTCGCTCAAAGCGAACTCCACCCCACCGCGATGGTCGGCCTCGCTGTCGCTCACACCTCTCACACGGGGACTCCTTTTGTCATTCGCTATCATATTCATGAGACTGGAGTCAGATGGAGTAATGGAATGGTGGAGCAGTGCGAACTTATGAAATCCCAAACTCCAAGCACCAAATCCCAGGGTTTTAGGTGTCGGGTGTCAGGTGTCAGGAAAAAGAAACATAGAAGCTGAAACCTGAACACTGAAACCTTAGTCATTGTGATTTGTTATTTGGAATTTTTAGTCACTCCAATACTCCAAAACAGCTCGCAATCTTTACCGGCAAAGCCATTGAATTTTGCCCCCCGCATGGCGCGATCTGGGACTGGCCCAGAGGACCAGGCTTCTCATGTTCAAATGAAAGATTAGGCAAGGGCTATGCCAGAAAGAGGATATGGGGAGTGAGAAACTAACTAATTAATATTATAGAATATTACTAAATGAGAGCTGGATTACATTGGTAGGCCAAAATTGGTGGGCTGTCAGGATTCTTTACAGAATGGTAAAGCGGGATCGAGGGTGAATAGATAAATCCACCGTCAGGATTCATCACTTTTCACTGAGGTCTCTGTTCGGAGGTGGTATTTTGCGATTTTGGCCAGGAGGGTGGGTCGCGACACACCAAGGAGCTTGGCCGCCCGCGTTCGGTTGCCGTCGGTGAGGTTAAGGGCCTCGCTGATGAGAATTTTGGCAAAACGGTCCGTCAATGAGGTAAACAAATCTGTCCTTGCCCCCGAGCTTAGGGATTGGTGAACCCACTGACGGACCGCCTCATTTAAAGTGTCCTCGTCTGCAGCCCTTTCCACCCGCTCATTACGGATAGCTTGGGATATATCTTTCTTACGGATGGGACCGCCACGACTGAAGATCAGAGCTTTTTGTATGGTATTGGTCAACTCTCGCACGTTTCCTGGCCAATTGTAATCATTAAACAGAGTCTTGGCCTCTGCGGTCATCCCTGGATTATCCAACCGCATCTCTTTGGTTAATCGAGAGAGAAAGTACTCAGCCAACAGGGGTATATCGTCCAACCGCTCGCGCAGAGGAGGGAGTGAGATTGTTACCACTTTTAGGCGATAGTAAAGATCTTCCCGGAAGCGACCCTCAGCGAGGGCTGCCTCGAGATCCCGGTTAGTGGCCGCTATAATGCGCACGTCCACAGGAATGGGCTTGCTACCACCGAGGCGCTCGATGCTTTTTTCTTGGAGCAAGCGCAGGATCTTGGCCTGAATGCTAAGAGGCATATCACCGATTTCATCCAGAAAGACACTGCCACCGTTGGCTTGTTGGATCTTTCCCACCCGACGACTCACTGCGCCGGTGAAAGCTCCCTTCTCGTATCCGAACAATTCGCTTTCCAGGAGGGTGTCAGGGATGGCGACGCAGTTGATCACCACAAAAGGTTTATCTCCACGAAGGCTGTGCTGGTAAATGGCGCGGGCTACCAATTCCTTGCCGGTGCCTGATTCACCGCGGATCAATACGGTAGCATCGGTTGGAGCCACACGGCCAATCGCCTTGTACATCTCCTGCATGGGATTGCTCTGGCCGACTATGGCATCCGTAGAGGTTTTTTCGGGCATGGCTGCTATCTCCACCCGAGAGCGCATAAATCGGCCTGCCTCGAGCGCCTGCTTGATTAAGGCTAGTATATCAGGAATCTCGAAGGGCTTTAGCGCGTAGTCGAAGGCCCCAAGCTTGGTGGCCTCGATGGCGGTGTCGGTGGTGCCAAATGCTGTCATAACAATGACGGGGAGCTTGGATTCAATCTCATGTACGGCCCGAAGAGCCTCTAGACCATTCATGCCAGGCAAGCGCACGTCCATAATGACCAAAT
>CBFDBW010000025.1:0-13845 GCA_965603145.1 uncultured Syntrophobacterales bacterium | reverse complement strand
GGTAACTCAGGTCAGTCTCAATCTGTTTGGCGATGTCCCGGCTCAACATCACCGATTCTTCGTCGGAAATCTTGTCGTTCTCAACTATGATACGCAGTTCACGGCCGGCCTGGATGGCATAGGACTTACCCACTCCTCGGTAGGAATTGGCAATTGTTTCCAGTTCCTCCAGTCTCTTCACATAGGTTTCCATCAGTTCCTTGCGGGCACCCGGCCGTGCTCCTGAGAGGGTGTCAGCCGCTTGCACCAATACCGCCAAAACGGATTCTGGCTCCACATCCTCATGGTGAGCGGCAAGCGCATGAATCACCTTAGACGATTCTCCATACTTCTTTGCTAGTTCAGCACCTATGGTCGCATGCGGACCTTCCACCTCATGATCAACTGCCTTGCCGATATCGTGAAGCAAGCCGGCTCGCTTTGCCCGCTTTTCATTCATCCCAAGTTCTGCGGCCATGATGCCGCAAAGAAAAGAGACTTCCAATGAATGCTGCAACACATTCTGGCCGTAACTGGTCCGGTACTTTAATTTTCCCAACAGTTTGATCAGTTCAGGATGTATACCGTGCCCCCCGACGTCAAAAGCTGCTTGCTCTCCAGCCTCACGAATGGCGTTGTCCACTTCCTGATTTACCTTTTCAACAATTTCCTCAATTCGGGCCGGATGTATGCGGCCATCGCTGATCAAGCGTTCCAGAGCCAAGCGCGCCACCTCGCGGCGAATAGGGTTGAATCCAGACAAAATAACAGCCTCCGGCGTGTCGTCTATGATCAGATCAACACCGGTTGCGGCTTCGATGGCTCTGATATTACGTCCCTCGCGGCCTATAATTCTTCCCTTCATCTCCTCATTGGGAAGAGCGACGACTGAAATTGCTTTCTCCGCTATATAGTCCCCAGCGTAGCGCTTGACGGACAAGGATATGATTTTCCTTGCCTGTTTTGCAGCAGATTCTCGAGTGTCTGTCTCGATCCGCTTTATGAGCCTGGCAGCATCGTGGCGCGCCTCAGACTCCATGGACTTTATCAGCATGTCCTTGGCCTCGGTGGATGATATTTCAGCGACGCGTTCGAGCTGGGTCCGCTGTTCCTGGATGAGCTTATCAAGGGTCCCTTCCTTCTCGGCCAGCTCCTTTTCTTGATGAAGGAGAGCTTTTTCCTTCCGGGCAAGATTACTCTCCCTTTTGTCAAAAAGCTCACTCTTCTTTTCTAGATTGTCCTCTTTTTGCAATATCCGGCGCTCAGCATTTTGTAATTCTCTTCGGGTGTCCTTGGTCTCCCGCTCGAAATCAACCTTCATTTGATACAGACTGTCTTTCGCTTGAAGTGTCGCCTCCTTTTTCAGGGTTTCAGCTTCCTTCGTGGCTTCATCGATGATCTTCTGGGCCGCATTTGTGCTGGATGCCATTCGTGCTTCCATACTTTTCTTGACTATGAAGGCTCCTACCAGAGCACCAAGTAGGGTCCCAGACAAGATCAATAACATTGTTGTAGCGGTCATAACTATAACTCCCACGTATACCGGGACTGTGTAACTCTTTAGAAACAGAGAGCAAACTACTCCCAATCAGCACAGAAACTGCGCTCCAGAGGCTTAGTGGCAAACAAAAACGTAGGGAAGCGCAAGGCCGTCAAACGAGGCCACGGAACATTCCGGTGAGAAATGCAGGGTAGGGTGGTGTTGTCCACTAGAAATGCGGTTTCCTCAAACCACTTCTCTCCGCAGATGACACCCGAAGTAAGCCTTCTTATTGAAGGGGCTTACAATTCCTCCTTTCTGATGATTGGTTCAAGATTTCTTTACATTGGGCCCTTAAAAAGGCTTTTATTTAAACAGCTTGTCTCTCCTGACAGCTGTTGAGAGGATTTGGGCAAGCCGCTGAATCGCCAGCTTATTTGCACGCCGCCTATAAAGGCAAGCTCAAAAAATCTTCTCACATGAAACGGCGATGGTTACGAGTTACCCCATTAAGCCTTGGGCAGGGACCCGATCCCCGACCCCTTTAGTCAAACAACACCGGATATGTACCATCACTCCGCCTTACAAGGAATCCGCCAAGGAAACCTCTTGAGCGGTATAGAAAAAATAGCGAAAAATAATGATTTAAGCAAGATAAAAAAAATCCCCCGCGAGCGTGCCGTGTTGGCAGGTTGTTTTGAACCTGGTTCGACCAGGTGGGGTCCCTATTGGTCCTTTAGGCGCTTCGTACAAGACGACGCGACACACCGTTCCAAGGAAGGGTCCCCGTTCTTTAAATGTTGGCTCAAGAACGTGCTGCCAATCACCAACACCGCAGGGGCACTGCTTTCCTTAAGAATACAATATTTGCGAATTTTTTTCCTTATTATCTTCAATGCGGTCGAGCAGCAGCCCTAAACCCTCTTGAACTGCCCCTCATTGATGGCAATGTTGGACCCGCAAAAGAGTTGCCAATCACCAACACTGCAGGGGTATCAATGACTTTCGGACAATATGGATGAGAGTTTTTCCTGCTTACTCTCTATCCGATTGACCAACTGCTCGTAGGCCTCCTTCTTCTGGAGGTAATCACTCGTAATGTTCAGAGCAGCTAATAGAGCAATGGTCGCCAGGGAAGAAGAGCGCAGCCTGTTTTGTGCCTCTTGGCATTTAGAAGCCAGATGCTGGGCCACCCTTTCCACGTAAGCCTTATCGGCCTTGGTGTGAATGGTATATTCCTGGCCCAGTATCCCTATCTTCACCTGCTGGATCAAATCGCGCCTCCTCTAGGAAAAACGGCTGAGTTTATTAATCAGTGCATCCAGACGAGTACGAATTTCCGAGCTCTGCTGCTCCGAGTTTCCCAGTTTCACCTCCAACTCCCGGATGCGCGCCTCTTGCCCTGCCATCTTCTCTTCACATTGACTGTGCGCGCTTACCAGCTGTTCATACTTTTCTATAAGAGTGTCAATTCTCGACTCCAGCTGGTCAAACGGGGTCTCTTCCTCAGCTGTCGCTTCCTCCACAGCTAAGGTAGCGCCCTGAAAGGTAGTATTTTCCTCGTCCATATAATTTCTCCCCTCAGCCGTACGTCCAAGATTGATCCAAGATTCTAATCTCCCACTCTCTTTGGAGTCAAGCAGATTGGCTCACTCCGTGAGCCGCATAGCGCATAGCGGATGGAGCAGTAGGCACGCTCTACTAGCCACTCAGTATTCAGGAGTCAGAATTAAGAAGAGAAAACAAGGAGGAGAGCATTTTATTCTCCTGGCTCCTGACTCCTTGCTCCTCAAAATTCACGCTCTGCGCTCTGCGTCATTCGACCGTCACACTCTTGGCGAGGTTGCGCGGTTGATCCACATCTGTTCCTCTGAACACCGCGATATAATACGCCAACAGTTGCATGGGAATGGTGAACAGAATCGGTGCCAGAAACGGAGTTGTAGCCGGTACTGGAATGAGAGCGTCAACCTTCCCAGCAAGGTCCTCATCCGAGTCGTCACTCACTGCAATTATTTTGCCCCGGCGAGCTTTCACTTCTTCTATATTTGAAAGCATCTTTTGAAAAGTCAGGCCACGGCTCACCACTGCCACCACCGGCATGTGCTCATCAATGAGGGCAATTGGGCCGTGTTTCATCTCACCGGCCGCATACCCCTCTGCATGGATGTAAGATATTTCCTTGAGTTTCAGGGCTCCTTCTAAGGCAATGGGATAATTGATTCCACGTCCCAGGTAGAGAAAATCTCGCGCATTGGCGTATTCACGGGCAATAGCTCTTATCAGCTGGTCTTCACCGAGGGCAGTCTCCATTTTCTTCGCCAGCTTCACCAGCTCCAAAATACGCTCTTGACTCTCCTCCAGAGTGATTTTCCCCAATTTTAAGCCCAGATAAAGGGCCAGCAAGTAGAGTGCTACCAACTGGGTTGTGAAGGCCTTGGTGGATGCCACGCCAATTTCAGGGCCGGCGTGAGTGTAAAGAACACCATCAGCCTGCCGCACCAGGCTGCTGCCCACTACATTTGAGATGGCCAGAAGAAATACCCCTTTCTTTCTACCTTCTCGCAAAGCGGCCAAGGTATCCGCGGTCTCGCCGGATTGGGAGATGAGAATTTGCAAGGTCTTTGAAGTGACGATGGGATCACGGTAACGGAACTCTGAACCCAGCTCCACTTCCACCGACAAGCCGCAAAAAGACTCCAGCAAAAATTTCCCCACCAAACCGGCATGATATGAAGTGCCACACGCCACAATGACGACTTTGTCCAAGGACCGGATCAATTCGTCTTTCAGATTGAGATCATCCAGAAAAACCTCGCCGGAAGACTCACTTATGCGGCCCCGAAAGGTATCAATAACCGCACGAGGTTGCTCATAGATCTCCTTTTCCATGAAGTGCGTGTACCCTGCCTTCTCAGCCATTACCGGGTTCCAGGTGATGTGAGCCACCTCTTTCTCTCGACTTTCACCATCCGGACCTCTTATCTCGAATGAGTCCCGGGTGAGAACAGCCATCTCACCATCATCTAAGAAAACCACTTCCCGGGTATGACCCAAAATTGCAGGGATGTCTGAGGCCACCAGTAAAGCGTCAGAGCCCAGTCCCAGAACCAGAGGACTTTCTTTCCGCACTGCGATGAGTTTGTCCGGCTCCCGTTCATTTAAAATGACCAGTGCATACGATCCCTCTATAAGCTGGAGGCTTGCGGTCACGGCTTCCTCGAATGGAGCACCGGCTTCAATCTCATTATTAATGAGTTGTGCCACAATCTCAGTATCTGTTTCAGAGTTAATCTGACAACCCATCTCAATGAGTTGCCTTTTCAGGGGAAGGTAGTTTTCGATGATCCCATTATGAACCACCGCCACGGAGCCAACTTTATGGGGGTGGGCATTGATATCCGAAGGGGGACCATGGGTGGCCCAGCGGGTATGGCCGATACCTACCGAACCACTCACCGGCTGTTCCCCAAGAAGTGCCTCAAGTTGTGTGAGCTTCCCTTGACAGCGCCGAACCTCAATCATGCCCTCACTGACCACCGCTATACCGGCACTGTCATAGCCCCTATATTCCAACCGTTTCAGCCCGTCCACCAGCAGCGATATACAGTCATTCTGACCTATATGTCCGATGATACCACACATTTTTACCTCAGATTCCTATATTTCGATTTTGATAGAGAACTTGTGGGAGCGGCTTTCTAACCGCGATTTCCTGAATATTGCCCCATCATTAGATCGTGGCTAGAAAGCCACTCCCACAGAACAATTAGTGCCCTTGAGTGCGCTGGGTAATGACTTTCTCGACTGCCGCCAAATCCCCTTGGGTATTGACCCCCTGGAACTCCGTGGGATCGGAGGCAACTACGGCTTGCACCTTCCAGCCGCGCTCCAAAGCCAGCTTTACCATATCCGTCAAATAGTACTCACCCTGGGCGTTAGTATTACTGATTGCTGGGATCACACCGCGCAACAAAGCTGCCCCGGCACAATAGATCCCGGTGTTCACCTCTCTAATAGTGCGCTCCTGCTCGCTGGCGTCTTTGGCCTCAATGATTCCCGCGACCTTACCCTCAGAATCTCTAACAACACGGCCGTAACTTCCAGGTTCGTCCAGCAGCATGCTCAGCACACTGAGGTCAGCATCACTGCTAACGTGCTCGTTTTGGAACATGCGTAAGGTCTCTGCAGTAAGCAAGGGTGTATCACCACAATAGATGAGAACTGAGCCGGCAAAGTCCGTCAACTGCGGCAGAGCGCACAGGACGGCGTGCGCAGTTCCCAGTTGCTCGGCCTGCAATACCCATTCCACCTGGGCTTCAGCGAAAACCTCTCTTATGCGTTCAGCCTGATGCCCCACCACCGCCAGCACCCTATCAAACCCAAGCTCTTCTACTGCCATCAGCGTGTAGGACAGCATTGGCCGACCGCAGATGGGGTGCAAAACTTTTGCGAGCTCTGAATACATCCTGGTCCCTTTGCCAGCGGCCAGGACCAGGGCAACAGTATCCTTCATGATTCCTCTTTTACTGTATATAATGGGAAAAAGCAACGAGTGGTTCCGTAAGGTGCATAACGCCTCCCAACCCGACAGCGGGCAGGTCCCATTCGATTACGGCTCAAGGCGTAGGGTGCAAGGCGCAGGGAAGGGAATGAACTGAAATTTATTTCACTCCTTGGGCCTTATGCCCTATGCTCCATGCCCTGTGCCTTTTGCCTATATATAAAAAAAAACGGGCCTAGTATAGGACCCGTCTTAAATTATCGAAAAATCGGTCTCGGCTAGAGCTTGGCTCTCTCCGCAGCCCGGATGCGGGCGATGGCTCGCTGGAGTGCGGCTTCAACCCGGAGAAAATCAATTTCCTCTTGCCGCCGCTCTTTGAGGCGTTGCTCAGCCCGTTCCCTGGCAGCCCGCGCCCGCTCCAGGTCAATATCTGTGGCGCGTTCAGCTGTTGTGGCCAGTATGGTAACCTTGGTGGGCAGCACCTCGGCGTAGCCGCCACTGACCGCCAGGTACTCAAGCTGTCCTCCTATGCGGTATTTCACTTCACCGGGTTGAAGTTGGGCAAGGAACGGCAGGTGATTGGGCAAGGCGCCAAACTCACCAAAATAGCCGGGGGCCATTACTATATCAACATCCTCACTCACTACCGTTTGTTCAGGAGTTACCACCTCTAGTTGTAGCGTCTTCTCTGCCATAAAATCACCATTTTGATATTATTGAGCAGGTATTCTCATGATGCCGGAACTATCTGTCAGCCTTCTGACAACCCACCTTTTATGCGGCCGCCATCTTTTCGGCTTTCTCCAAAACCTCCTCGATACCACCCACCATGTAGAAGGCCTGCTCTGGAACCTCGTCATGCTTGCCGTCGACGATCTCCCGGAAGGCGCGAACCGTGTCTTCCACCTTGACGTATTTACCCTCGGTGCCGGTGAACTGAGAAGCCACGAAGAAGGGTTGGCTCAGGAAACGCTGAATTCTACGGGCCCTGGCCACGACAATTTTGTCCTCTTCGGAAAGTTCGTCCATTCCGAGGATAGCGATGATATCCTGGAGATCTGTGTACTTCTGCAGGATCATCTGCACATCTCGGGCCGTGTTGTAGTGATCTCCACCCAGAACCTGCGGATCAAGGATGCGCGACACTGAATCGAGCGGGTCCACTGCCGGGTAGATACCCAGCTCGACGATCTGGCGCGACAGCACCACGGTGCCGTCCAGGTGGGCAAAGGTTGTTGCCGGGGCCGGGTCAGTGAGGTCGTCAGCCGGCACATAGACACACTGGACTGCGGTGACCGAACCCTTGTTAGTGGAGGTAATACGCTCCTGCAATTCGCCAAGGTCGGTTCCCAATGTGGGCTGATAGCCAACGGCTGAGGGCATGCGGCCCAGCAGGGCCGAAACCTCGGCGCCAGCCTGGGTAAAGCGAAAGATATTGTCAACAAAGAGCAGCACGTCCTGGCCTTCCTCATCCCGGAAATACTCCGCCTGAGTCAACGCTGAAAGCGCCACTCGCATCCGGGCTCCAGGAGGCTCGGTCATCTGGCCGTAGACCAGGGCTGCCATGGGCAGCACGCCCGATTCCTTCATTTCCAGGTAGAGATCGTTGCCTTCGCGGGTGCGCTCCCCCACCCCGGCAAATACCGAGATGCCCTTGTGCTGCATGGCGATGTTGTGAATCATCTCCATCATGATGACGGTCTTACCCACACCGGCACCGCCGAACATCCCCATCTTGCCGCCACGGGGGAAAGGCACCAGAAGATCGATAACCTTGACTCCGGTCTCCAACACATTTACCGAGGTATCCTGCTCGGTAAAGCTAGGTGCCGGCCGGTGGATGGATGCATACTTTTCAGCCTCAACCGGTCCCAGGCCGTCCACTGGCTTGCCTACAACGTTGAGTACCCGGCCGAGACTGGGCTTGCCCACCGGCATCTGAATTGGCGCACCAGTGTCCTTGCAAGGCATGCCCCGCACAAGACCGTCGGTGGTATCCATGCCCACACAGCGCACCACATTGTCACCCAGGTGCTGGGCCGCCTCCACAATAAGGTTATCTTCCTCGTCGCTGATGGTTGGATTGCTGAGAGCAATTGCCGTCAAAATTTCCGGCAGCTTCCCCTCTGGGAACTCTACGTCCACCACATTGCCGATGACCTGAACGATTTTTCCGATATTCATGGGTTGCAAATCCTCCTCAAAGGGTACTTGAAGAATCTTTATTTCTTCAAGGCTTCCACACCGCCGACAATATCCATGAGTTCCGCGGTGATGGCGGCCTGCCTGGCCTTATTGTAAACAAGGGTAAGATCCCGCACCATCTCCTTGCAGTTATTGACCGCGTTGTCCATGGCGGCCATGCGGGCGGCATGTTCGCTGACCGCAGTTTGGAAAAAAAACTCCAAAAGTTGTAGATTAATGTAATTTGGCAGCAGATCGTTGAGAACTCCTTCCCTTGAAGGCTCAAAGATATATTCCAACAGCTCCTGCTCTTGCTCTTCCTCCTCCATTGTTTCAGGGGCTATGGGCAGCAGCTTTTTGATCACCGGCCTCTGGGTGACTATGTTGATAAACTCAGCATAGCAAACATAGACCTCATCCACCTCGTGGCTCAGGAACAGATCAATCACCTCCTGGCCGAGAGCGCTGGCATCACCATAGTTGGGCTTATTCAGCATGCCCTCATGGAAAACTCGCAGAGGTCGCTTCCGCCGCCTGAAATAGTCTCTCCCCTTGCGACCGAGTTGGGTGAGGGATAACTCCAAGCCCTCCTGCTCTTTTCCTTGTATGAACTTATCAGCCGCAGCGATCAAGTTGGTATTGAAGGCGCCACAAAGGCCGCGATCAGCAGTTAGGGAAATCAGCTCCACCTTGACCACTTCTTCGTGGGCCATGAGCAGAGGAAAGCCCTCGGGTTCGACGCCAGCCGCCACCCGGTTCATTATTTCGGTAAGCTGAGTGGCATAGGGGACGAACTGGTCCAGCTGTTGTTGGGTAGTACGAAGCTTGGAAGCTGCCACCATATTCATGGCCCGAGTGATCTGCTGGGTCTTTTTGACCGCATCGATCTTTCTTTTGATGTCACGTAGAGTTGCCATAGGTCGCTTCTCTCACTCGCTTTTTCTGCATCCCGACCTTAAAGGGTAGCCTGGAAGATCTCATCGAACTCAGTAAGAGCCTTCTTCATCTTCTCGTCCAGCTCGTCACCGATCTCATCCTTCTCTGTGAGCTCATCAAAGATGTAGGAATGCTTCTGCTCGACGAACTCCAGCATTTGCTGCTCGTATGCCCCCGCCTTCTCCACTGGATACTTGTCCAGAAAACCGCGAGTACCGGCGTAGAGGGCCGTCACCTGCCGCGCCATGGACATGGGCTCATACTGGGGCTGCTTCAACAACTCAACCAGACGCACGCCTCGATTGAGCTGATCCTGGGTGGATTGGTCCAGGTCGCTGCCGAATTGGGCAAAGGCTTCCAGTTCACGATACTGGGCCAGGTCCAGACGCAAAGTACCGGCAACCTGTTTCATCGCCTTCACTTGGGCGGCGCCGCCCACGCGGGAAACGGACAGACCCACGTTGATGGCCGGGCGCACACCAGCGAAGAACAGAGCTGGTTCCAGATAAATCTGCCCGTCGGTAATGGAAATAACATTGGTGGGGATATAAGCGGAGACGTCACCGGCCTGGGTCTCGATGATGGGCAAGGCCGTCAAGGAGCCGCCGCCTTTCACGAACTGGGGATCCAGCTCGGGGGCTTTGTCCGATAGCTTTGCCGCCCGCTCCAAGAGACGGGAGTGGTTATAGAAGATGTCACCCGGAAAAGCTTCGCGGGCCGGCGGCCGCCGGAGCAGCAGGGAAATCTGCCGGTAGGCAACCGCCTGTTTGGAGAGGTCGTCATAGATGATCAGCGCGTGCCGGCCGCGGTCCCGGTAGTACTCTCCCATGGCACAGCCAGCGAAAGGAGCAAGGTATTGCAGTGAGGCTGGATCACTAGCACAGGCAGCAACCACGATGGTGTAGTCCATGGCGCCATGCTTTCTGAGAGTCTCCACCACCTGGGCCACCGAGGACTTTTTCTGGCCAACGGCAACATAGATGCAGACCACATCCTGGCCCTTCTGATTGATGATGGCATCCACCCCGATGGCGGTCTTGCCGATCTGGCGGTCGCCGATGATCAGCTCACGCTGACCCCGGCCCACCGGGGTCATGGCATCGATGGCCTTGAGCCCCGTATACATGGGCTCGTCCACCGGCTGGCGTTCAATAACGCCGGGGGCGATCCGCTCGATTCGGGCAAACTCGGTGGCCTCGATGGGACCCTTGCCGTCCAGAGCCTGCCCCACTCCGTCCACCACCCGACCCATAACCGCATCTCCCACCGGTACCTCGGCGATGCGACCGGTGCGTTTTACGACAGTACCTTCCTTTATGTGGATATCCTCGCCCATGATGGCGCAACCCACATTGTCTTCTTCCAGGTTGAGGGCGAGACCATAGATCGTGCCATGCTCCGTGGGAAACTCCAGCAACTCCATGAGCATGCACTTCTCCACCCCGTAGACACGGGCAATACCGTCACCAACAGTGAGAACGGTGCCAGTCTCGCTCAGTTCAACCTTTTTGTCATAGTCCTTGATCTGTTCCCTGATAATCTGACTGATTTCTTCGGCCCTGATTTCCATCGGCTCGTCTCACCCCTTTATTAAAGTTTCTTTGATGTTAGTCAGTTGACTCCTGACACTACCATCCAAAACCAAATCGCCAACCCGAGCTACTACTCCACCAATGAGCTCGGGATCAACCTCTGTTTCCACAGAAATGCTACTGCCAGTCGTCTTTTCCAGAGAGGCTTTGATAGATTCCACTGCCTCCTCCGAAAGAGGTGTGGCGCTCGTCACCTTGGCCCTGCTGATATTGACCATCTCGTCTAGAAGTTTTTGATAGAAGCTGCGAACCTCCGGGATGATGGGTAACCGGTTCTTCTCGAGCATCAAATCTACCAAGCTCTTAAATACCGGCGACATTCCCATCTTCTCAACCACCGCGCCGCAGATAACTTGGCGGTTCTCTTTGGCGTAAAGTGGATTGGAAGCAGCATCGGCAAATTCCGGCGTCTCTTGCCAAAAGGTCACGAATTGATCCAGCTCTTCTCCGTACTTCTCGTGGTTCCCGTCTTCGCGACCTAGAGTCAGCAACGCTTTCGCATACCTTTTGGCTAAAATCTGATTGGTCACTTGGCCTCCACCACCTTTGTCATGAAGTCATCAACCAGCTTTTGCTGATCCTCTTCGCCAATTTTTTCCTTGAGCAGAGCCTCAGCAGCTGTCACGGAAAGCTCCGCGATCTCCTGCTTTAGCCCCTCTTTGGCGCTCTTGATCTCCTGCTCTATGGCAATATCAGTCTGTTGGCGAATCTCCGCCGCAGCCTTCTCGGCTTTGGCGATAATTCTCGTTTTTTCCCTCTCACCCTGCTCGATGTACTCCTGCAGAATGCGATCGGTCTCTTTATCCAGCTGGCTTAACTTCTGTTTGTATTCCTCGTAGGTTTTCTCCGCCTCTTTCTTCTTGACTTCCAGTTCATTGAGAGTGTTGGCAATGGATTCGGTGCGCTTGGTAAAAAACGCTTTAACGTTGAGTTTCTTAAAAACAAAGATGAGAACACCCGCCAGGATGGCAAAATTCAGAACCCGCTGCCAGAAATCCGGCCACATGGAATGGCCACCCTCAGATGAGGCCCAAACCACTCCGGCTGTCATGAGTATGACAGAACTGCACCAGCCAATTGTGGCCAGAAGTCTGCGAGTCCTGTTACGCTTAGGCCAACTCATTGAATGCTCCTCTCCAGGATTTTCTCGGTTACTGCCACAGAAAAAGTCTGAACTTGCTTTTGCAGCTCGGTCCGAGCGTCCTGGATGTCCGACGCTACTTTCTTTCGGGCCTCTTCGATCTTAGCCTGAACCTCCTGAGTGGTAGTTGCAATGAGCTCTACCTCCGCCTGTCCGCCCTCATCCTTCATACTCTGTACCCTACCCACCCCTTCTTGCCTGGCCTCCAGGACCTTTACTTCGAACTCTTCCATTGATGACTGGGCTTCGCCAGTTAACGAGGCAATGTCCGAATTGAAGGTTTCTACTATTTGATTGCGCTCTTTGATGATCTTGCGGATGGGGCGAAAAAGAATAAAATTGAGGACAAAGAGGAGGATCAAAATATTGATCATTTGAATGACGAGAGTAATGTCTGGATTGATCATAGTCTCGCTCTCCGAAATGCTTCGCGCACCTTACACTCGGGGCGGATTTGTCTTTGTTAAAATCTTAACAATCTAATTGCTTTGAGAAGATCGTATCGGGCTCGACCGCTGCCAATTTCTTAAGGAGCGCAGCACCCTTCCCGTTCCCCAAAACCACCGAAATTGTTATAAGAAAACTTTGGTCGTAAAGAGTGATTCTGGTGCGAAATGTGGTGTGGCAAACGTTCTATGTCTGTTCGGAAAATCTTATTAGCACACAAAATTTTACATTGCAAGGAAAAAGTAAAAAAAATCACAATATCCCAAAAGAGACAGAACAGCTGCTCACTCACTTCTGGAAGACGAACTTGCGCATGGCCACATTGAGTAAAATGCCAACGCTAGCCATGGTCACCACCGCTGACGATCCGCCGTAACTAACCAGTGGAAGTGGAATGCCCACCACTGGCAACATGCCCAACACCATGGCGATGTTCACTGCCACATGCCAGAAGACAGTGGCGGTAATGCCAAAGCCCAGCAGAGCACCGAATTGATCCCGGGAGCGACGCGCTACATTCAGTCCCCTCAGAAGAAAACAGAGGAAAAGAGCCAAGAGCAGCATACCGCCCACGAAACCCCACTCTTCAGCCAAAACGGTGAAGATGAAATCAGTGTGGTGCTCAGGAATAAAGCGGAGCTGGCCCTGGGTTCCTTTGAGAAATCCTTTTCCCCAGAATTGTCCCGAACCAACAGCTATCTTCGCTTGAATTATGTGATACCCGGCCCCGAGAGGATCTCTGCTGGGATCGAGTAGGGTTAAAATTCGCTGCCGTTGATACCCTTTCATCAGGTACCAGAAAAGGGGAAGAGCACTCACAGAAAAGCCTGCCAAGACAAGGAGAGAAGAAGGATTTACTCCTACAAAGAGAATGATTGAGGCGGCGATGCCCAGCAGCAGGGCGGCAGTCCCCAGATCAGGTTCCAGCACTATCAATGCCACTGGCACTAAGACCATCAGTGCTGGCAGGGCCAATTCACGAAGTTTGTAGCCTTCGCGCTTCTCCTGTCTGGAAAAAAAGTGGGCCAGAGCGATTACCAGCAGAGGTTTCATTAACTCCGAGGGCTGCGCCACAACCGCTCCCAAGTCAAGCCAGCGTTTGGAACCGGACACGGTTTTGCCAAAGATGAGCACCGCCACCAGTAGCAGTATGCCGATCACATACGCTGGATATGCAAACCGCTCCAACCACTGGTAATCTAGGCTAAAAGCCAGAACCATCACTACCGCCCCCAGGCCCAGCCAATAAATCTGGCGGGTGATAATGCCACCATGGACCTCACCGCCAGAGAACAGCGCGCTGTATAAGGTCACCAAACCGACTGCCATAATGGCAAAAGTGAGAAGCAGTAACAGCCAGTCGAAGTTCTGTATAAGACGTCTATCTATCATTGGTTATATACCGTAAAGATCATGGCGAGATAGTGTAGTAGTCAGTAGCCAGTAGGGTAAGACAGCCTCTACGTTTTTGCCTCCTGGATTCTGACTCCTGACTTCTTGCTCTATGCCCTATGCCCTATGCTTTCCTAAATCCGCAATCCGAAATCCGCAATCCGAAATCCGCAATCCGAAATCCGCAATC
>CBFDBW010000024.1:0-13886 GCA_965603145.1 uncultured Syntrophobacterales bacterium | reverse complement strand
CGCCAGGCTTCCGGCTCGTAGAGCCTACAGCTCGGAGAGAAGGACGGTCATATCCCCGGTCGCAGCAGGCGATTCGTGAAATATCCGGGCTAGCACTAAACCTGTAATTATTCGGGTTTTTCTAAAATTTTGGCACTGTAATTGCAGCATAAAAAGAGCAACCCTTCATCTGAGGAAACAGCCATGAAACAAAAAACCTTGCTTCTTTTTCAGCTCTTCTTGGCAGTTTTTGCTATTTACGCAGTGCTCAAATACAGTGGCAATCAGCGCTTGCTCGTACCTCTGACTTGCCTTTTTACCATGTTTGTGCTGGGGAAAGTTGAAACTGTAGTCTCCGAAAAAGATAAAAAAGAAATGGAACGAAAGGTAACGGCGGGCAAAGGAGCTGAAGAAAAAAAGATGTTCAAGCCTGTTGACTGCTTGTTAAAGAGCAAGAACGTACTGCTCCTCACCGACGCAATTCATTACCTCTTGAATGATCTGGGTCTGAAAGTCTCCCGCTCTCCGGATCAGAGTGTCATTGACCGTCTGATTAGAACATCTGATACGAGTCAGGTAACCTTTGGCCTGAAGGTTCTGAGTGACGTTGGAGAGCTCAGTGAGAACTGGGATGGTTGGGATGAACTTTCAGACTTTGATACTGGTAAGGGGGGAGAAAAACGTCTGCTTCTCATCGGTAGCAACAGCATACCTGATGAAGGAGACGGCAAACCACAGTTCAGTGACTTCTCAGCTAATAATCAAAGCCTACTCTCCTCCAAGAACATAGTTGCTATGACTACCCTCACCTTCTATAAGATTTACCTTCTATGCCAAAAGAAAAGTGTGGATCCCAAAGCGATTTTGAATCTCATTCATCGCCACCCTGGCGGAGTATTTCGACTGGAGCAGTACATGAAGAGCGCCAGCCAGGCTGCTTGAACGCTTCCGTTTGGACCGACTTCCATCAGAATATTGAACCCGCCACTAGAGCTTGTCCTGTAGACCCGATTTAAATATTTCATCATTTCTCAGCCGCTAATTCAAAAAAGGTTAGAGAGGCTGTCCGACAATGTCATTCTGAGTCCGCCGCCGCCGGGTGAAGAATCCCGACATCTAAGTGATTGAAATCATGAGATTCTTCAAGGAGCCTGTCCTGAGCCTGTCGAAGGGCTCAGAATGACAAATCAAGGCTTACGGGAGGTTGTCGGACAGCCTCTAGAAGCCCTTTTTGTTTTTAAATTACAAATGTGAAATGAGAAATGTGCTTCGTGCTTTTTATGGTATAGTCTGCAAGATTGTTGAAGCAATGAAGTTATAGCCAATCGGAGTTCTCGTGAAGCTGCCAGCGCTGGATTGGATTATCATCCTGGTTTACTTGGCCATCATTCTGATAGTTGGCTTTTATTTCTCTAAACGGGCCCTCCGCAGTGTAGACGATTATTTCGTTTCAGGCCGCGTCCTACCCTGGTGGCTGGCCGGCATGTCCATGATCGCCTCGGCATTTGCCATCGACACCCCTTTGGGCATTACCGGACTGATAGCCAAAGATGGTATCCCAGGGGTGTGGTACGCTTGGTCTTTTGCTCTTGGTGGAGCTGGTGCACTCGGCGCATTTATCTTCGCCTCTCTGCTCCGGCGTTCGGAAATCATAACAACGGCCGAATTGATAGAACTGCGTTATGACGGGCCCTCTGCAGCTTTTCTGCGAGGCTTCAAGGGAGTCTACTTCGGCATATTTGCCAATGCCGTCACTTTGGGCTGGATAATTAAGGCAGTATGGATTATTAGCGCTGTTGTGGCCCCCGAAATCAACCGCCACCTACTCATCGGAGCAATTTTATTAATCACTCTGGCCTACACCGCCGCCTCGGGTCTCTGGGGCATCGCTGCTACAGACCTTATCCAGTTTTTGATCGGCTCCATAGGATCCATAACCCTAGCTGTCCTTGCCTGGAATCACATCGGCGGGATTGAAAACATAATTGAAGGCTTTGTCAGGAGATATGGAGCTAGTCCGGCTGCGGGACGGCTCAGTTTTTTCCCAACCATAGGCACACCGTTTTTTGTTACATTCCTGGTCTTCATCACACTAAAATGGTGGGGAAATCCGCCCCCTGCCATCACCCAGAGAATTATATCCGCGAAAAACGAAAAACACGCCTCTTTCGCTACCATGCTTTTTTCAGTGGTCGCTTTCGGCCTCAATTACTGGCCCATGATTCTGGTGGCAATGGTTTCTCTCGTTGTCTATCCCGACCTCAAGGTCCCAGAGGCAGGCTATGCCATGTTGATCTTGAAGCTCATTCCAACAGGATTCCTTGGACTTATGCTCGCCTCACTGATTGCAGCCTTTATGTCCACCGTGGACACCCATATAAACTTCGGGGCCTCGTACATGGTCAACGACCTGTACCGCCGTTTCATCATGAAAGAGGCTTCAGAAAAGCATTACGTCCGCGCTTCTCAGGTCAGCACAGTGCTCATGTTACTCCTTGCTGTTGCCATCGCCTACACTCTCGATTCCGTGAGCGAGGCCTGGTACTACATATCCATGCTCACGGCAGGCTACGGCATTGTAATTGTTGTACGCTGGTTTTGGTGGCGGGTAAACGCCTGGGCAGAGATTGCAGCCCTGGCGAGTTCAGGGATTGGCAGCACCCTGCTGTCTCCAAAATTTGGTAAAGCTGTGGGATACTGGGACCGTATTCCGCAATTGGACTGGCAGTACAGATTCTTAATCGTTGTAGCTTTCTGTACCATCACCTGGATCGTAGTCTGTCTCCTCACCAAGCCGACATCGGAGGAACATCTGAAGAAATTTTGCGCTAAGGTAAAACCTTTTCCTACCCTTTGGGGACCTGTTTTTGAAAAATATCCTGACCTGGGCTGGAATCCACATTTCACCAGATCCTGCATAAATTGGGCTCTCGGCGCTGCCACTGTTTACTGCTTTTGTTTTGGCATAGGTCACCTGTTGTTCTTGAATTTCGCCTATGGTTTTCTACTGCTGACCCTGGCCGTTATTATGGCAACAATCATACTCATTGTCTGGAGAAGCTAGGTTATGACCGGCTGTAGATTCATGTGGCAAACAGATGGGAAGCTCTGAAGCATCGATTGGCGTGGCATGCGAAGGTAGAGGGCAAATTTCCAAACAACAGATCCTTGAATTTCCTAGCTGGTGGTCTTCATTGGTGACGAACAAAGAATACGTAAATATTCACCGCAGCTATTGCGATGAAGCCACCGCAGAACATCAGCAGTTTTTCAGCGTTGAAGTCCAAGACATTGGCACCTTCGATTGTCTGTTGAAAAAGCACAAGTAAAGCTGGCGCCGAGATAAACACAACCAGTGCTTTTTCCATCCCACGAATTATGAAGATAAGGCAGCAGATTACCATAAAACCGATGAAATACGGATCTTTTATTACCTCCAGCATGTCAATGCTTGCGAGGATCTCATTAAGCCTCAAAAAATCCAGATCCTTTATTGCTGATATGATCTCTGACAACATGAGCGTCGCACTCCCTTGCTCATCTCTTCCATTGGCCGAGAACCACCCTGACATGAAAAGGTGATTCTTTTAGTTATTATACAGCAATTATGTGCAACTCCTATGCCAATTAGGCTCTCATCCATATACTTCTTCCACAAATGAATCTGGTATCTTCTGGCGACAATCAATGGACGCTTTTCATCCTACATCTGCTGCACCATGAGAATATAGGCGACTAAGCACCTTAGTTAATCGAGATTGTTAGGATGTAGATATAAGTTAAATAATTACAATAACTTACACTGAAGTCTCTCAGGGATAACGTACATAGCATCTCAAGGACCTCTGGGTCAGTCAGAAGACCCCGTGGGCCATCTCACGAATGGCGGCAACGCTTGAAAGCACAGGTGGTGAGCGTTTTGGCATGCTGGTCTAACTGGAAGTGTCTTCGCATTCCGAAGTTCGGTAGGTCCTCATCCGCGCTACATCGAAAGCATAATCATAAATGTGGAGACCTTTAGAGGCAACGACCATTTCGCCGTCCCCCACACCGATTTCGCTCGCCATGTATTCTTTGAGCAGTTGAACCCCGCCAAGGTTGGCAGGGTAACCGTTCCACGCATCCCAGGAACGAAAATAAACAAAGAAGTGAAGTCGGTCATCCTGAATCCGGGTATCGATATGGCGTAAGCAGGGAGGATCTTCCAAATTCAAGTCGGTGGGCATTCCCACAGTCATAACCATCTGATTATTGCGAAAACCATGGCTTTTATATGTATCGATCACCGTTTGGATCTGATCAATTCCCGCCCCGCCAGCTAACCGTTCACCATATGTGTAGTCCTCATCGGGCTCTTTATGAGGCGTCATAAGATATGGCAGATAATCGTCCAGATAGTCGTCTGCCACCGGGTTGGGAATACCCAGATGGGCCGGGATATCCGGTAGAAGTGGTCTCACCCCAGGATGTTTAATGTGAACCGTTACATAGTCCAGTTCCATTCGCTTTTGTCCGGCATAGGAGCCGCGATCAATTACAAATTCCCGACCGTGATCAAGCAGATTCCAGATAATCTGAAACCAGGAATCAGGAAGCGTGGTTGCCTCAATGAAAACAGGCCTCAGAGTAACCTTCGCCACTGCTTTTCCCCTCCCACCTGTGACAACGAAATTTTATACCACCATCTCAATTCCCGTGTACCGTACTGCACCATGACTGCATAAGACTACACATGCACGGACCCTGTAATCCCTGGCAATCTGCTGAAACAGCTATGACGAGCTACCTACCCGGGAGTCATCTTGTTCCTGCCCCTGAAGCAGTTCACCGCGGATGCTCACCTTAACGGTGTCCACCGGTATCGCTTTACCACTGGCTTCCAGGGCCTTGTGTACCACGTGCAACAGCCCAGCACAGCAGGGGACCTCCATGTAGCCGATAGTTATTGATTTGATTTCATTATTGGCAAATATTTGCGAAAGTTTGTCAATATAAAATCCTGTATCGTCCAGCTTGGGACATCCTACAGCCAATATCTTCCCCTGAAGGAGTTGTGAATGAAATCCTCCCATAGCAAAAGGAACACAATCCGCTGCAATGAGCAGCTCGGCCCCATTAAAAAAAGGAGCGGATACAGGCAGCAGGTGGATTTGCACCGGCCAGTTTCGCAATGCCGAAACTGGAGCCTCACCTTCCTGTAATGGTGCGGCAGAGGGTTGAGACTGGAGATGCACCAGTTTGGCCCCGGGACAGCCAGCTTCCAGCTCACGCGGTGGTTCTTGTGCTTGCTTCCCCCTGAGCGTTTTGAGGTGCTCTTCCATAGCCTCTTCGTCAAAGGGGTCTGCCTCTTCCATTACTATTGTGAGGGCGCCCTGGGGACACTCGCCGATGCAGGCACCCAGACCGTCACAATATATCTCTTTGATAATCTTGGCCTTGCCGTCGCGGATTTCCAGGGCTCCTTCTGCACATTCTATAACGCACAGCCCACAACCGTCACATTTTTCCTCATCAATTTTTACAATATTCCTCATTGCCATAATGCACCTCCGCTTATGTTTTGACTATTGACCGCGATGGTAAAACACCCTTCGCGGCGATGCTTTGATCTAAGTCAAATAGCGGAACTTTTGGCAAAACTAACATGGAATGAAGGGGTCTGGCAATGATAAAACTTTGAGCTATAAAAGCCTTTAAAAAATCGCAGTAGGTCATTATAATGGATAGTCAGAAGATATCCTAAGAGAATGGGCTTTGACCGTCGAGTGGTTGGACGCTTCCGTGAGTCTTGGAGAGATCGAGGGGAGTAAAACATGGCAAAAATAACATTGGTTACCGTCAACGAAGTCTATCTCAAAAGTGACCGCAGTTCGGGGAACATGGTGGTACTCAAGAAAAACGAAGAGGACCAACATCATTTCATCATGTTTGTGGGAGATTCGGAATTTGCCGCTATCGCTAAGGAAAAAGGCATGGTGGAGCCAAAACGGCCCTTAACTCACGACCTCTATTTGACAATTAGTGACAATCTCCCGGTGGAGTTTTTGCGGATAGAGATATCTGACATGGTTGAAAACACCTACTACGCCAAGGTGTTCTTTCGTGCCGATGGCACGGAACATTTCGTTGACTCTAGACCCAGCGATGCAGTGGCCCTGGCCCTCAACAGAAAGATACCCATTCTCGTCAATAAAAAACTGCTCCGCCGAGAACTGACGCCTGAGGAGATCAAGGAATATGAGGAAATTTGCAAGACCGTAAAGTTCTAGCTGCGGCGCATTTTGCCTAAGCCCGAATATTTCACGAATTGCCCGGCACGCAGCGCAAGCGCCTGCGCTGCGCGTGGCACGCCCTTCTCCACGGTCTCGCGACGGCGATTCGTGAAATATCCGGGCTAGTGATTTTAGGCTTCCTGATCGAATATCTGACTTTCTGGTTTTTCCGGCTCCTGCTCCCGGATGACTCGAATCTGGGTAATCGCTTTTTCGAACATCTCCTCCACCCGAAAACGAAAAGCTCGCCATCGCACCTCTTCTCTCATCTCGGGCAAGCGGCCAAAAAGGGTTAGCACAAGCCCGGCGATGGTCTGGTATCCGTCTTCGGGGAGATCCCAGGTCAGCCACTTATTCAAGTCGCGTATGGAGACGCAACCATCCACAAGAAACGATCCGTCGCTCTGTGTCTGTATTCGGCGAAGAAATCTGTCATGTTCATCCTCTATTTCCCCTACAATCTCTTCAAGAATATCTTCGAGAGATACGATCCCTACAACCTCACCATATTCGTCCACCACAAAGGCTAGGTGGATCCGGCTTTTCTGAAAGTCCACCAATTGCTGACGAACCGATTTGCCCTCCTGGACATAGCTGGCCGGCCGCATGATCTTCTTAAGTGAAAACTTCCCGGGCGTGCCTGTCCACCTGAAAAGATCCCTGATATGCACAAATCCCGACACTTCACTCTTTCTTTCCTGAAATACTGGATACCGCGAAAACTCACTTTTCTTCACCCCAGCCATAACTTCTTCGTAGGGCGTGTCGACCTCGAAGGCAACGACGTCTCGCATAGGTAACATAACAGACTCAACCGGAATCCTATCCAGGGTCAGAACTGCCTGGAGCATTTCCTCGTCCCTTTTCCTCAGAACCCCCTCCTCGGCACCGACCTGAATCATGGCAGTAATTTCCTCAATGCCCAAGATGGGCTCAAAACCAGACTTTTCCAAGCGCAGCAAAGCAATGAACTTGTTACTCACCGCTGAAAGTACGCGTACTATCGGATAGAGCAGCTTAATGAGAACATGGATGGGCTGGACTATGAGAATAGACATCTGCTCTGGATAGTAGGCTGCAACAGTCTTGGGTGTGATTTCTGCAAACAAGAGGATGAGCAAGGTCATAATCAGAGTAGACCAGATGACTCCCTCTTTGCCGACTAACTCGATGGCGATTGAAGTGGCGAGAGCTGAAGCCGCCACATTCACCAGATTATTGCCCAAAAGGATCGTTCCGATAAGCTTCTCCGGTTCCTTAAGCGTTTTTTCCACCAGTCGCGCCCGTCTCCCCTTCCGGCTAAGGTGACGAATGCGCCAGCGATCAACGGCCATCAGTGCGGTCTCTGAACCAGAAAAAAAGGCAGAGGAGGCAATCAGGAACATAAGCCCCAGCAGTACGAACGGCAAGTCCGCCAAACTCATAGCATCTCCTTTTCTCTGCACAAAAGTGGCATGTTACTGCACGCAACAATTGAAACTATCCTCTGTGATACGAGCACCACATGTCTCCTACTTTATCACTCCAGTAATCCGAGATCCCGAGTCTCGCTTGCTTCTGGACATGCTCTCTGGTATATAGAATCCGAGGGTTGGAGTGCTGTACACGGTTTTCCTTCACCTCAGAAGCCTCTGCTGAGCAAAGAAAAAATAGGCCTTCTTCCAACCAGCAGGGGCTTTCTTGTGCGAGGAGGTGTATCAAGAATGACACGAGATGAAGAAAAAATACTGAAGATTGCCAAGGAAGTCGTAGTGAAATTCATTGAAATCGGTCGGGTTTCCCCCACTCAATTTGAAGGTGTCTTTCAGAGTGTTTTTCGCACCATCAAATCCAGCGTAAGCTCCGAAGAGTCAAAGCAGTAGAGCTGTTTACCCTAACGTTGCAGACCTGTACCGAGGAAAAACGCGTCAGAGTGCGTTCCGCCGTAGGCGGACTGCGCACAGTCTTGGCCAGGTCGAAGCGTACTTCACCGTACGTGAGTTCCTGGCCGAGGCGAGTACGGTCGTCCCGCCAAAGGCGGGACTCTGGCGCAAGCATAGCGCTTTTGGCCGGTGGAGGTTTGCAATGTTAGGGTTTAGTACCGCTCTGGACTGGCGATAACTCCTGTTGGGCCGCCAGCACATAATTTTGTTGCCAGATACTAGATTAGTATACGGGGTGGTAGCATTTTTTACAACCAGAAGTCCTGCTCGCATAGAGCATGCACCCAGGCTCGTCCCAAGCCTGGTTTTCAAAAAGAGCGGCCGCGGCTAAATCCGAAACCGCGGCCGTTCGTCCTGGTCCAGTTCACTCCTGCCATAGACCGAGATTGTTTTCGCCTTTATGCTGACTGGAGAGCATTTTCCATGTGGCTGAAGATATCATTAACGCTCTTGATCTTTTCTGCTTCCTCATCAGGGATTTCAAGGTTGAATTCTTCTTCCAACGCCATGACCAGTTCAACCACGTCCAGGGAATCAGCTCCTAAGTCGTCTACCACGCTGGCCTCAGGAGTTACATCTCCGTGATCAATTCCCAATTGATTGGAGATAATCTCTACGATCTTATCTTTCATTGCAGCTGCGTCCATACTTTCTCCTCCAGGAATCTTTTCAAAATCAGATTGTTAATCATCAGTGGAACAACTATAAAAACTAATATCGACCTCATCCGTCTTCTGTCGCTTTCGACTGGGTAAAGTTCCATCATAAATACTGCGGTCTACATCCTTCGAGGGCATCCCTCCTTTCTCTTCTTGTTTCTTCAAATCATCCTGGCCAAACTCTTTTCCACCACCTGACTTGTGGTACTGAGAGGTGCTTGGTTCTAATCAACCCCTCAGCCAGGAAGGTGTCACCTGGGCTGATTCCCAGCCGACTCCCCTGACAACTCAGTATTCACAAAACCATAAAAGACGGTCTCGATGACAGTGGGGAGATCATCCACCAGTGAGTATTCGCCATCACTGGCCAACCATTTCTGCATTATGCCATCTATAAAACCCATCACACCGTAGAAAACGGTGTGGAAGTCCATTTGTTTGAGAAGACCACTTTTAGCCGCCTGGAGAATCTTAAGCTTGAGCAACGGTACTTTCTTCAAAATGTTGCCAATATAGAGAGCCTTGACCTCAGCACCAAAATCGCTCTGCTCCTGGATAAAAACCTTATACAGATTTCGGTTGCGGTCGAAAAAGGCAAAATAGATTCTCAAGTAGGCCTCAATAACCTCAAGCACGTCTGCTCGCGGATCGATGGCGCCGACGACAGCCTGCTCCAGTTCGGCCACCTTTGAGCGGATTAGCTCAGAAAATAGCCCTTTCTTGCTGTGGAAATGGCGGTATACGGTTCCCTTCCCCAACTCAGCACGCTGCGCGATTTCATCCACGGTAGTGCCATGAAAACCCTTGGCAGAAAAGACTTCCAGTGCCGCGGTCAAGATCCTTTCACGGGTATCGGCAGTCCGAGGCCTACCTTGATCGCGAGGTCCAACCTGTTTAGAAAGCTGGCGAGTGAGTAAGCGCTCGCTGAAATCTGCTTGGTCTGAACCTCGACTCTTAGCTACCCTGATAACCTCCTTAACCCATTGGGAAATGCCAGCTTCAGCTTCCAGATTGGCGAGAGTAATTTGGGAAATCCCCTCCTCAAAAACCGAAAACAGTGTTTCCAGGTCTTTTCCGCCCGAGCCAGCTTCATCACCCAGCACGTCCTGCCAGAATAGCTGCCAGGCGGAAGGATCCGCAGCCGCATCCTGTGAGAGCAAGCTCAACAGCGCCGTTCGCTTATCCTGATCCAGTTGAAAATATTTCTCCATATACCTTGCCATGGTCATAGCCCAGAAAATCTTGTGACGGACCAGTCCGTCATTATCTTGATTTAACTCTCGGTGTCAAGTCTTTTTTTGCAGGAGATCCAGTAACAGAGTCTCATCAGGGATATTTTACGACTGGATTGAGGTGGCTGCTTTGACCGTATATATGGAGTTAGTGCCTCCGCTGAGACGTTGGTAAGCCTTACTGATGACCTCTCTCGTTTCTTTGGTAAGATTGTATTGAGCAAGAGCCGAAAAAGGAACTTGAGCACAGGAAATTGCATCGCTGCTGGCCTGTAGTTTTCCTCCAGTTTTGCGGCAAAGGAAGTCTATGAGCACATAATGATATTGGACCTGTCCTTCCTGGTCCCAAAAAATCCGATCTAGAACGGCAACGACTTCCACTACTTCCACATTGAGACCAATCTCCTCTTCAACCTCACGTACAACTGCCTTCTCCAAAGTCTCTCCCGGCTCCACTGCGCCCCCTGGCAACGACCACTCACCGTATGCCGGCGGGCGACCGCGTCGCACCAAGACAACCCGCTCATCTTCAATAACAACCGCCGCCACTCCAACTATTGGACGATTTGGGTAATCTCGCGTCATAGTGTTGAGCTCCTTGTAGACAAGATGGAAAAGTAAGCAGGAGACAGTAGGCAAGCATCCTCAGAGCTTGCAGTCGGAAGATTTGACCTAGTTATTTATCTCGCTGCTTGCTGCCTGCCTGTCCCGCCTGTCCAGAGCTTGTCTCGGGGAGCATAGTCGCGGGGCTGCCACCTGCCTGCGGAGGCGAAACCTTAACCCTAGGGTTTACAGCGACGACCAGGGCTGAACCCATGGTACAAAGCTTCGTAACGATCTCTGATTCTAAGTCGATTACCAGCGGCGGTCTTTCGGCCAAACTGGCAGTGAGGCCGATGGAAGATCCAGCTTCGTTTGTTGCCAATATAGAACTTCTCCGGCTTGACAACAGGTAGCGACCACATACCCTTTTTCTCCTTCAGGGCCAGGCGCTGAAGAGCCAGTAGACGATCCCAGTAACGTAGCTTTGGCTGTTTTTGTAACAGGTGGGCATAGCCCTGGCGAACCAGTTCACCATTCACAAAGGTTCCGTCCGCCAGGAAAACATAGGCCAGTAGCCTACCATAGTGGTCGCGTTGCTGTTCCGCCAACTCGAGGTTTATCCAGCGGCCCTGTACCAGCCTTTTATTGAAAGCCTTAGCCTCATCACCAAAAGGCTCCCCTGGCTCGTCCTTGTGCGCAACCTCAGGGGTATTGATACCAAGGTATCGCACCCGTTCGCCTCCTGCGACTACAATGGTATCACCGTCATCCACCCAACGAACTTTAACAGGCGGCGAATCAGCATCTGCCGCTGGGGAGGCCAACCCGCAGGCGAGTAGAACGAGAATCAAGGTAAATGTGAGACGTCTGATCATACGTAAGCGGTTCTCAACGATAGCCGCACCGGCGATCCACCTCTGCCATCATAGTGTTCAACCGCTCCTCTACCAACCGCCGATATCTCTCTAGATCTTTACTGCTGCTTCCTACGGGAATGAAGATTGGCTCGCCAAAGGCTACATAGACCCGACACCAGGGTAGCGGCAGAACAGTTTTGTCCCAGCTGTTCCGCAGAGTAATGGTCCGGTTGGCAGACCAGATGATTGGAATGAGAGGCGCTCCAGTGAGTTTAGCCAGATAGATCATACCCTTTTTGGCCACATAGGCCGGCCCTCGGGGCCCGTCGAGAACCGTGGCACACGCCTTGCCTCCTCCCTGCAAATAAAGACGCATCTGCTCTAAAGCATCACGGCCCCCCTTGCTGGAGGATCCACGTACCGGAACAACACCAAAGCCTGAGGCATACTGCGAAAGAATCTCTCCGTCCTTGCTTTGGCTGATCATAATCCTTGGCTGGAGCTTACCGAAGAAGTAAAGGAAATAGACGGCGCCGCGGTGCCACGTGCCCCCAACAATTGGTTGATCGGAAAGGAAGTAATCCCGGTAGACCCCTTCATTGAGAATAGTTACCCGGCAGGTACCGAACCACAGTCGCGCTATTGGTACCAGCACCTTGTGGATGAGACGCTTGACCAGCGTTTCATGAGAATAATTACGAAATCTCAGAGTTCGTTTGCGCTTCTTCACCACTGCCTTTACGTTCTCTTGCGCAACAATCGATCTTCAAGCCCAGATTATTCATGAATCTGTCTCGCGAGACTGCGAAGATGGGCGTGCCACCGGGCAACCGCAGGAGCTTGAATCCGAGGCGTACTTGAACAGTACATCGCAGGGTTCAAGGCCCGAGGACGCCCGGTAGGACGACCATATTATTCGCGCTCGCTCCGCTCCGCTCAGTCCCGCAAGCGGGTTCCCAGTTTCACGGTCGGAGCAGCCGATTTATGAATAATCCGGGCTAGAGGCGGTTTTTCAAAACAATGTCATTGGTGATATTGCTTGTGCTGTGACAGCAAGCTACCAGAGCCCCCTAATACTGTCAAATTGAAGCACGTCCAAATGAGGACAACGCCCGCCTGTCCAACATGGCGCTCAGGCCGCCGCGTTCCGCCGGCGTGAATCCAAAAGCCTCCCGCCACACATCGTCACTCTCCATACAGAGATAAACGCAGAGATCCTTATGGATTCCAAGTAACAACTCGTTCAGGTAAGCATACATTTCCACCCTGAGATCGCGAAAATAGCGCAGCTTTCCGTCCAAACCTGGGATAAACTCTTCATCCAAAATCGAGGTGTTTGGATACCGTTGTTGAATTACAGTCTTGAGAGACGGCATGAACCGGAGGGTACCCAGACTGATCCAGGCGATACCTCCCGGATCCACAGCAGAGAAAAGACGATCCACAACTTCTTGGTAACCCTGTTGCCATCCAGGATATGCCAGAAGTGGATCAAAATGAAAAGCAACCCGATAGCCCCACTCTTGGCAACGCTTTGCTGCGCCCAGTCTCTCTTCCAAAGTGGCGGCACCTGCTTCCTCCTTGGCAATTACCTCTGACGGGTTGAGGGACCAAGCCACAATGGTGTGGCCACCATGCTCTAAGCTTTCGAGAAGATCAACATTAGTGGTCTTGGTCTTCAGCTCAAGGACCGCCTTGGATTGTCGGGCAAAAAAAGGCACTAATATTTCACTCATACGAGTCCATGGATCCAAGAGCAGACTGTCCGTGAACTCTCCGGTTCCTACACGGTGCACTTGCTTAGGGGAATTGAGCAGATGTTCTCCCAACTCCTGCATCATCTCGGTAGTATTTGCAAAAAGGCGCAGATTTGAATTGGGAAAATAGGCTTGGAGTATACAGTAGGTGCAACCAAGGTTACATTGAATTCCAAAGTTTAAGATCTGATAACCGCAGCAGTTGTAAGAACGCGTTCCCGGGCAGGGTTTTACAAAACGACCGCGAAATCTTACGATTTCCAAAACCGTTCCATTCTCAGATACGGTATCTTCCTGGACGCGGTCAACCCAATCTACGGGGATGCCCGGCGAGGTTGTCAGAATTCTTTTGACCAGCGGGCTGTCACCAACCTCCTTTTCAATCACCAACCTTTGAGGGATATACATCATTCGCTTTCCATTATGCGTTGGAATCTAGCCTGTTCAGCCAGCCGAGCCACATTTCTTAGCCGAACCGCTAACTCTTCATCCCCTACAAAAGTGAATTCCAAGCTCCACTTTGGTCCCTCGAAATAAGGTGGAGGTATCAAACGTACCCCAGAAGGCAGCCCAAGATCCCTGGCTTCCCTGGCAAACCTCTCCTTCCGGGCGGTGAGGCGAGGGGCACGCCGGGCCTGCAACTGCTTCCGAATTTGTTGGGCGCG
>CBFDBW010000023.1:0-14208 GCA_965603145.1 uncultured Syntrophobacterales bacterium | reverse complement strand
GCCTCGAAGAAAAGGTGGAGATCAAGCTTCACGGCGCCGCCACCGGCGATGTCGAGAATAAATAGTCGCAAGAAAATTGGTCGAAGACGACCAAATGACAAAAGGCCGGGAGGAGTCGACCTCCGGCCCATTTAACCAAGGCATAGAAGTATTTGCTTTCTATGACCACTTGACAGCTAAATAGCACTTAGTGGAAGGAGGTGATCAGCGGGTATTTGTTCTGGCTATGGAGTTAGGAATTTCGGAGCTCTATTAAGTATTTACGTACGATTTTTGGAAAAAAACTTAGGAGGTAAATCAATGCCAAGTTACGTCATTGATGAAAAATGTGACGGATGCAAAGGGCAGGACAGGACAGCTTGCATGTACATCTGCCCCAATGACCTGATGGTGTTAGACGCGGAGGCCATGAAGGCGTACAATCAAGAGCCCGAGTTTTGCTGGGAATGCTACAGCTGCGTAAAGATATGTCCCCAGCAGGCCATGGACGTTCGCGGTTATGCCGACTTCGTGCCCATGGGTGCCAGCGTGGTACCCCTGCGCGGTTCCGAAGACATCATGTGGACGGTCAAGTTCAGAAACGGCACTATCAAACGGTTCAAGTTCCCCATCCGCACCACCGAGGAAGGCATGGCTGTGCCCGATGGTGGTTTTCCTGAGGGCCCTGGTGATCTCAACGACGAGAACCTGTGGACTGAGCCAACATCGGGGGGCTTCGATACGCTGCCCACCAAGTAATTTGAGGAGGTGAAAATAATGGAAGCTTTTGAAACCGTCGAACTGAGTACTGATCTTCTAATCGTCGGTGGCGGCATGGCCGCCTGCGGTGCGGCCTTTGAGGCGTCTTACTGGGCCAAGAAGAACAACTTGAGCGTGCTCATGGTGGACAAGGCTGCGTTGGACCGCAGCGGCGCGGTGGCCATGGGGCTTTCCGCCATCAACACCTACATCGGTGCTGGCAAAGGGGAGAACAGCCCCGAGGACTTTGTCAGCTATGTCCAGAATGACCAGATGGGGACCGTTCGTGAGGACCTGGTCTACGATATTGCCCGCCACGTTGACTCCTCGGTGCACCTGTTCGAGAAATGGGGACTCCCCATCTGGAAGGATGCCGAGGGTAACTATCAGCGCGCTGGCCGTTGGCAGATTATGATCAACGGCGAGTCCTACAAGGTAATCGTGGCCGAGGCCGCCAAGAACGCCCTGGGTGTGGACAACATCATCGAGCGGCTGTTCATCGTCAAGCTGTTCACTGACGCCAATGACCCCAGCCGGATTGCCGGGGCCGCAGGCTTCAGCGTCCGAGAGAACAAGGTCTATTTCATCAAGGCCAAGGCCATCTGCTGCATGTGCGGTGGCGCCGTGCATATCTTCCGACCGCGCTCCGTGGGCGAGGGTCTGGGCCGCACCTGGTATCCACCCTGGAACGCCGGCTCCAACTACGCCATGATGGCGCAGGTGGGGGCTGAGCTGGCCCAGATGGAAAGCCGTTTCATCCCCACCCGGTTCAAGGACGGCTACGGCCCGGTGGGCGCCTGGTTCCTGTTCTTCAAGGCGTCGGCCACCAACGCTTTCGATGAGGAGTACATCCACAATCTGGACGTGCTCAAGCCCTGGGCACCATATGACGCCGCCAAGCCAGTGCCCACGCCGTTGCGTAACCACCAGATGATGATTGAGACCATGGAGGGCAGGGGTCCGGTGTCCATTAGGACTGAACGGGCCATCGCCGCCCTGGCCGAAAAGTACAAGGATGACCCCAAGGCCTACAAGAAGAAGATGAAAGAGCTGGAGGCCGAGGCCTGGGAAGACTTCCTGGATATGACCATCTCCCAGGCGCTGGTCTGGGCCGGCCAGAATATCTTCCCGGAAGAGAAGAGTTCCGAGATGATGGCAGCCGAGCCCTATTTTATCGGCTCCCACGCCTCCCACGCCGGTATGTGGGTGAGCGGACCCGCAGACCTGGCACCGCCCGAGTGGAATTGGGGCTACAACCGGATGACCACGATCAAGGGTCTGTTCACCGGCGGTGACGGGGTGGGCTGCTCTGCTCACAAGTTTTCTTCCGGCTCCCACGCCGAAGGACGGATCGCCGCTAAAGGGGCCATCAAGTTCCTGGTGGATAACCCCGGGGATGTGACTCTTGACGCCTCTAAGTTCGAGGAAGTCAAGGCTGAGATCCTGAAGCCCTTGAAGACCTACGAAGAAGGCAAGGGCTACACGGTCACAGACGATATTACCCCCAATTACATCCGGCCCAAGATGTTCTTGTTCCGCTTGAACAAGATCATGGACGAGTACGCCGGTGGTACCTCTAATTGGTACACCACCAACAAGCCCATGCTGGAGCGGGCCCTGGAGGAGCTCAGGATGCTCTATGAGGACTCCAAGTTTCTGGGCGCCAACGGTCTGCACGAGCTGATGCGGGCCTGGGAGAACTACCACCGTCTGTGGACCTCCGAGGCTCACGTGCGGCACCTCATGTTCAGGGAGGAGACCCGTTACCCGGGTTACTACTACCGCGCTGACTTCAAAGAGGTCCTGGACCAGGAGAACTGGCACGTGTTCACCATCTCCAAGTGGGATCCCGCCACCAGAGAGTGGTCTATTCGCAAGGAGCCCGTGCAAAATTGGTTGGGCCTATAAGTGAAACCTGATTGATTCTGCTCCAGGCGCCGGACTGGCGTCTGGAGCACTTTTTTAACTTTCCTTTCCTTGGGCAACACTGAGACTTCCGTTGGCCAAGATACTTACCCTAGCCCGGATATTTCATGAATTGCCTACTGCGACCACGAATATGGCCATCCTTCCCGGCGTTCTCGGGTGTCAGCCCCTGCGACGTACCGTTCAGGTACACCTCGGAACCAACACCCTGCGGTTGCCAGGTGGCACAGTCATCTTCGTGGTCTCGCGACAGCAATTCATGAAATATCCGGGCTAGAGATTTGAGGGATGCTGTTTAGCCCTCCCAGGGTTGACTCCAAAATCTAAACCTTATGGTGATTGCCCGGCAAAACGGCTATAGATACAGAACAGGGAAGTTGCGGCGGCGACAAGCTCATGCGCGTCGGGCAACCTCCTTAGGGTTTAGTCGTAACTCTTCCTACGTACAATCTTGCCCTAAAGTAAAACCAAATACCTTGGAGGAATGCGATGGCTGATGAAAAGGCTTTGACGGAAAGTATTTTAGTGGTGGGCGGCGGCATCAGCGGCCTGACCACGGCGGTGGAGGCGGCCGAGGCTGGCCGCGATGTTTTTATTGTTGAAAAACGGCCGTATCTTGGCGGTCGGGTGGCGCAATTGAACCAGTACTTTCCCAAGCTCTGCCCGCCCAGTTGCGGCCTGGAAATCAATTTCCGCCGCATAAGACAGAACCCCCGGATCAAATTTTTCACCATGGCTGAGGTGGAAAATGTCTCCGGTGAGGAAGGAAACTTCGATGTGACCATCAAACTCAACCCGCGCTACGTGAA
Organism: uncultured Syntrophobacterales bacterium; assembly: GCA_965603145.1. GTDB lineage: Bacteria > Desulfobacterota > Syntrophobacteria > BM002 > BM002 > BM002. The sequence continues at coordinate 10,735 of CBFDBW010000023.1, read as the reverse complement.
TGAGAACTGCACGGCCTGCGGGGAATGTGCCGCGGGGGTCACCACTGAAATTCCCAATGAGTACAATTACAACATGGACAAGATCCAGGCTGTCTATCTTCCTCACGACATGGCGTATCCCATGCGCTATGTGATTGCCCCGGAAATCATCGGCACGGAGGAGGCAACCAAGGCCAAGGAGGCCTGCCAGTATGACGCAGTGGATTTGGAGATGCAGCCTGAGAGCGTAACCCTGAAGGTAGCATCTGTTGTGTGGGCCACCGGCTGGAATCCTTACGATGCCACTAAGATTGAGAATCTGGGATTCGGCACGGTTCCCAACGTGATCACCAACGTGATGATGGAACGGTTGGCAGCCTTTGATGGTCCAACCGACGGCAAGATTGTCCGACCCGCAGATGGCAAACCGGTGGAGAGCGTCGCTTTTGTACAATGCGCCGGTTCCCGGGACGAGAACTACATGGCCTTTTGCTCCCACATTTGCTGCTTGGCCTCACTCAAACAAACAACGTATGTCAGGGAGCAGCTCCCCGATGCCAAGATCACCATCTTCTACATTGATATCAGAGCCTTGGGTAAATACGAGGAGTTCTACACCAAAGTTGCAGCTGACGAAAATGTCACCCTCATCAAGGGCAAGGTTGCCAAGGTAGAGGCAGATCCGGCCAGCGGCCAGATCGTGGTCGAGGCCGAGGACATTTACAGCGGTAGTAAAGCCCAGGCCAAAGTGGACCTGGTGGTGCTGGCTACCGGTATGGAGCCCAGTACAGCCACGGCCAGGGTGCCCGCTGATGTAAGCTACGACGAAAGTGGCTTTGTCATAAGTGAGAAGCCGGGAATCTATGCTGCCGGATGCGCCAAAAGGCCGCTGGATGTGGCGACTGCCAACCGAGATGCTACCGCTGCAGCGCTCAAGGCCATTCAATCTACGGTGAGGAGGTAATCCAATGGAGAAGAAAGTAGGGGTTTATATATGCAAGGGCTGCGGCATCGGGGACTCCCTGAATATGGAAGCCCTGGCCGCGGTTGGCAATGACGAATTCAGCGTGGCGGTTTGCAAAGACCACGATTTTCTTTGCAGCGAGGCAGGGGTGCAGGCCATCCAGGAAGATTTGAACGGTGATGAGGCGGTGAACGCAGTGGTGGTCGCGGCCTGTTCCCCCCGGGTCATGCAGGATGTGTTTGACTTCGGGCCGAGTGTGGTACTGGATCGGGTAAACCTCAGGGAGCAGGTGGTCTGGTGCCAGCCTAAAGGGGAAGAAGATACCCAGATGATGGCCGAGGATTACCTGCGGATGGGGATTACCAAGGTCGGGGACATGCAACCCCTGGAACCCTTCCAGCCGGAAGAGGAAATGTCTAAAAGGCTGCTGGTGGTGGGGGGTGGCTTGGCAGGTGTTACTGCCTCTACTGAAGCAGCAAAGGCCGGCTACGAGGTGGTGCTGGTGGAGAAAGAAGCTCATCTGGGTGGCTGGATGAATAAACTCCACAAGCAGGCTCCCCTGAAGCATCCTTACACCGACCTGGAGGAGGTGGATATCGCTGATCGCATCAAAGCGGTGGAAGAAGAAGACAAGGTAACGGTGTACACCGGGGCCACTATGGAGAAAATCGAAGGTGCGCCCTGTCTCTTTATAGCACACATCAAGCAGAACGGCAATGTGGTCACCGAAAAGGTAGGTGCCATCGTAGTGGCCACCGGAGCTGTGCCCTATGAAGCCAAGAAGCTCAAGCATCTTGGCTATGGGACTTGCGAAAATGTGGTTACCAATGAAACAATAGAAGAGCTTGCCTCTAAAGGTTCTATCACCCGGCCTTCTGACGGCCGGCCGGTAAAATCAGCGGCCTTTATTCTGTGCGCCGGCTCCAGGGATCCAGAGCACCTGTCTTACTGCTCTTCGACCTGCTGCATAGAGTCTCTCAAGCAGGCCAAATACCTGCGGCTTCAGGACAAAGATGCCAAGGCCTATGTGATCTACAGGGACATGCGTACTCCTGGGCACTACGAGTACTTCTACAAGAGCATGCAAGAGGATGAAGGCATGTTTCTCACCAAGGGTGAGGTGAGTACCGTCAGTGAAGATGAAAACAAGAATGTGGTTCTCGAGGTGGATGATACCCTGCTGGGCGAAAAGATTCAGCTGAAGGTGGATATGGTGGTTCTGGCAACGGGCATGGTGACAAATGCGGACATTGGTGAGGAGGTCGAGCTGGGTCTGGAAGATGATGAGGAGGGCGCTGCCGATCTAGAGGATGTGCCTGCCGACACTATCATCAAATCAGACATGCTCAACCTGGACTACCGGCAGGGACCGGAGGCGCCACCGTTGCACAGCGGCTTTCCGGATTCGCACTTCATCTGCTTCCCCTACGAGTCCCGGCGTACGGGAATCTATTACGCAGGCAGTGTGCGGGCTCCCCTTGACGGGCCCAGCACCATAGACGACGCAGGAGGGGCTGCGCTCAAGGCAATCCAGTGTGTGGAACTCACCTCCAAGGGTATGGCCGTGCATCCCAGAGCCGGGGACATGAGCTATCCGGATTTCTTCATGGACCGCTGCACCCAGTGCAAGCGCTGCACGGTGGAATGCCCCTTCGGTGCCATCAATGAAGATGAAAAGGGCAACCCGCTTCCCAACCCCACCCGCTGCCGCAGGTGTGGGGTCTGCATGGGTGCCTGCCCGGAACGGATCATCTCCTTCAAGAATTATTCGGTCCGGATGATCGGTAACATTATCAAAAGCATCAACGTGCCGGACGAGTGGGACGAGAAGCCGAGATTTCTCATCCTGGCCTGCGAAAATGACGCCTATCCGGCGCTGGACATGGTGGGTATCACCCGCCAGCAGATCAGTCCCTGGGCACGTGTTATTCCCATGCGCTGCCTGGGCGGTTTGAACTTGATCTGGGTCGCCGATACCCTGTCCAAGGGCATCGATGGTATCCTGATGCTGGGTTGCCGCCATGGTGATAACTACCAGTGTCACTTTATGACGGGGAGCGAACTGGCAGAGATTCGCTTGTCCAAGGTTGCGGAAACCCTGGACCGCTTGGCCCTGGAGTCCGACCGGGTGCAACTGGTACAATTGCAGATCAGCGAGTATCCCGAACTACCCAGGATCATAAATGAGTTCTCGGATAAAATGGATGAAGTTGGTCCCAACCCCTATAAGGGTTTCTAGTCCTTCGACTCATAAGTTCTGTTCGGAACTTATTCTCTCAGGACTAGTGCTGAGTAAGCGAAATTAGCCTCTGCTCACTAGAAGATAAATCGCCTAACTTGCGCATCGAAGCACTAGGAGGTAATTACCATGGCAGATGAATCCGCAGTGCAAGTAGAGAGTAAAGCTGCGACTTTGGTGGAGCCCGATCTGGATTTCGTTCGGGAGCTCAAGGAAGCGGGTGGCGACACCCTGAAAAAATGCTTTCAGTGTGCCACCTGCTCGGTGGTCTGCGCACTTTCTCCTGATCAAAAACCGTATCCCCGCAAAGAAATGATCTACTCGCAGTGGGGTCTGAAGGACAGGTTGGTGAACAATGTCGATGTGTGGCTCTGCCACTACTGCAATGACTGTTCCACCCATTGCCCCAGAGGTGCGAGGCCTGGAGATACGCTGCGAGCGATCCGTGCCCTGAGCTTCAGGCATTTTGCCTTTCCCAGCTTCATGGGTAAGATCGTCGGTGAGAAAAAATACTTACCGATAATGCTTGCCATTCCAGTGCTCATCCTCTTGCTTGGGATTAAAATTGCAGGAGGCCATATCCCGGAGGGAGCGGTGGAATACCGTGACTTGTTTCCACTCCTTCTGGTGGATGCTATCTTTGTCGCAGTTACTTTCCTGGCCATAGGATCCATAGGTTTTGGCGTTTGGAACTTTTTACAAGGTATACACGCCAATGCCGTCAAGGAAGGCTACGCGGAAGATAAACCGCTGGCAATGGGCGACTACGTCAAGAGCCTGATCTCGGTAATCCCCACCATTTTGTTGCACGACAAATTCAAGCTTTGCACCACCAACCGCGATCGCTACTGGTCCCACATACTTGTGTTGGTTGGCTTTGTGGGTCTGTTCATTGTTACCAATATAGGCTTTGTCGGCATTTATGGTGGGCCCCTTCTCGGCATCAATACAAATTTCCTCGCCCCACCATACTCATTAGCCAACCCAATAAAGCTGTTCGCCCTGCTTGTGGGCATTGGCTTGCTTGTGGGTATTATCCTGGTAATCACCAACAGGCTTAAGCCTAAAGATGCCGAGAGTACCATTAGCTATCTCGACTGGTCCTTGATAATCGCTGTTTTGGCCACGGTTTCAACAGGGCTCTTGACCTGGATCGGCCGGGTTGGCAATTTGGGTACTGTTGCCTACGCTATTTACTTCCTGCACCTGGTTTCAGTCTTCTACATCATCGCCTATCTGCCGTACAGCAAACTGGCGCATATATTCTATCGTACAGTAGCAATGGGCTACGCTGCTTACATCGATCGACCTTTTGGGGTAGAAGGAGCCGTAGCTGTACCTGTGGCCGTTATAGCAGCTGAGCCGACTCCGGCTGCTGAAGAACCTCCAGCTGAAGAGGCCGCCGAAGAGGTTGCGGCTGAGGAAGAGGCTGCGGAAGCCCCTGCTGGAGAGAAGGCTGAAGCCGAAGCTCCCGCGGAAGTAGAAGAAGAACCTCCGGCTGAGGCTGAAGAGGAGAAGAAAGAGTAGTTTTCAGATCAATCGCACTGTATATGAGACCTGGTTCCCCATGGGGCCGGGTCTTTTTTTTGCGATTTGCAAAATGTTGGTGAGGTGCCTATAGTATAGATGTGACCAAGTGAAGACTTTAAAATCCGAAATCGGAAGCACGAAATTCGAAACAAATGCGTCCGCCTTTGGCGGATCAAATGTTCAAAACTTTGTTCATCACATAACGTAGGGCGGGTCACCGCACCCGCCTAAAAAGCGTTTGAACGCAAGATTTGTTATATTTGGCCGGTGCGGTGACCGGCCCTACGGATCAAGATAGATACCATTTTTTGGTACTTTGAAACTCGGGACCAGCCCCCAGGGTGGGGAGTCCGGAGAACCAATCTTGATATTTGAAAATAGTTTCGTCCGCCGCCGGATCGATATTCGAATTTACGCCATGGGCGCTCTAGATAGGGAGGAGTTCTAATGAGTGGCGACGTCGAAAAAGATGGCACCATTTCTGTGACTGAGAATGGCGAATCCTGCACAACCTGTCATCAATACTTCGATAAAGAGGATGAGTGCTGGGGAAACTACGTACCCCTGACCCGAGATGAGGAAGACATTCTAGCGCAAATGCGAACGGTGAAAGCGAAAGTCACCGAGGTCAAAAGACGGCTAGAGGAACTCGAGGGTCAAAATGGATTCGAACCTGTAAGCGGGGATGCTGTAGATGGGGCAGCCACCGAAGAACAGACCCAATGGCTGGAGCAGAAACAGAATCTGGGTATGCTGAGACAGGAATGGCGGCAGCTGGATGAGAAACGCCAGGAAGCAGCAGCATTCAGGATGAAGATCCTGGGGCACGAAGACTAGTCCAGCAGACAGCTGTGGTTAAAGGCGGGAGGAGCGGCCCTGCGGGCCTTGAGGTTGGAGGCAAAACTAAGGAGCCAGTTGTCCGTTGTCAGTGGTCCGTCGCTCGAATCGTCCAAGCCGTTCAATCATTTCGCTCCGCGGAACTCGTTCAAATCGAAATTCAGGAATCAGAAACCAGCAATGATTGTTTATATAATGAATTCTGGCTTCTGAATTCTCTGCTTTTTCCTCAATTCGCAATTCGCAATTCCAAATTATTTCCCTATGCTCTATGCTAAGTGTTTTTTAATTCTATTGGTTTTCTTCCTTTATCTTCTTGAGATGATTGATCGCCCAGGAAATGCGAGGTTTTTTCCCGAGCCGGGTGTTAACCTCCTCAAGGGTGGGCAGAAGATCAACTCGATCTCTCTTGCCGAGAACCAGACCAGCCCAATCCACCACCGCAGGCTCCTCATGGTCGAGGAGTTCCAACAAGAAATCATCCACACCAGGTGCATCAAGGTTGCTCAGCATATTGATGAAACCCACCTTGAGTTCATCAAAGTCATGGTCGCGGCCAAAAGCATCACGGATGTATGGAAGTACGTCAGTTCCTAGAACTTCAAGATGCTTGAGACAGGCCTCAGAGACAAAGTGATAGCTGAACATGGTTATTTCCATGAGGCTGCGAATGGCCATCTCTGTGGAGTAATGGGCGAGTATATCTGGAACGAACAACGCCGCCCAGGAAAACTGGCTCATAATCTGGAGTAGATAGGGAATGGCATCCGGGCCGACCTGCTTGAGTTGGTCTATGGTGGGGCCCAGAGCCTCTTTTCTCTGCTCGAGCCCCTGCTCTTGTTGGGCGGGGAAGCGCTCCAGATCGTTGGCGGTTTGCAGTTCATCGACCAAGCGCTTTATCTCAGGATCTTGGGGGTCGGGCAGAAATGCGTGGTAATCTTTGGCCTTCAAGACAATCCAGTACTTCTCCAGCCAGGTCTCGGGTGGGTAAAAGTGGACCGGACCACCCGTGTCATCCTGCGGTAAGCGCTGGTGATGGCCGTGCTCCACATAAAAGGACTTCTCCTCCTTGGCGACCTGCCAACGGCTTCGGCAGATATCGATGGCCTGATCATATTGACCGCTTGCAAGTTGTGCAGAAGCCAAGGTGTCATGAATCCGGTCGTCCTCAGGATAGGTTGACAGAAGATCGTTGGCATAAACAACTGCCTCGTCATGATTGCCACCAGCCAGCAGATCGAATCCTTTCAGCACATATTCCGGGGGCCCCTCATCAGCTTCCTCCGGCTGCTGGAAGTCTACCTCACCGCGCATGAGTTCTTTGAGCTTTTCATGTTTGCGCAAGCAACATTTCTTGTATTTTTTCCCCGAGCCGCAAGTGCAAGGCTCATTGCGGCCGATCTTACGTTTCGCTGCTTCGCCCAGCAAGCTCTCGTATGTCTGCTTCACATAAGAATCACTCAAAGCCGCCAACTGCTGAGCATCCATGCCGACATTCGGTGCGATTTCCTCTGGATTGCCTCCCTCGACAACCTGCAGAATGGCATCCAGTACCTCTTTGCTGGGTTTTTCCTCAGCTGCCATGCCTCTAATCTCCCGGATTAAATCATAATGTTCCAGCCGTCAGGGTTGCGTTTTTCAGCCAGGAACGGACAAAAATACCGTAGGCACTAAGAAAAGTCAACGAGTTAGCGAAATAATGCACAATTAAAGGTGGCAAACAGACCATACTATGCTTATACTATAACGTGTACTGGAGAAAACGGTTAAAATCCGGCTTAGAAAGGAACATTTTATGACTGAGGAGAAAGCACGCAATCCATTTATTGTCAATTTCTGTGAAGCGCTGATGAGGAAGAGAGGGCTGGAGTTAAATGAGGAGAACGAGGGGCAAGAACTAGAGAGGATGTATAATTTATACGAGACTATGCTTGGTCGTAGGATGGTTGAGTCCTTACCGGAAGAGAAGAAATCTCAGTATATGGCCATTGTTAGAGACTTAGGTCAGCTGGATTTCGACAAGATCGCAGAGATTTTCGGAGACGGCATACCCGCCCCTGAGGCGATCATGAAAGAAACGCTCGAGGAGTTTTCTGACATTTACCTGAAGAACCGATAGGCCCAAAGGGGTATTCGGTTTGATAATAGACAAGCAGGGAGTTCAAGCAATGACTACAGAGGAAAGTCCTAAATGCCCACACTGCGGAGAACCGATGCTCAAATGGCAGCCGCCGGCGGAAAATACCTGGACTGAGCCATTCCAGTACGTCTGTTTCAACGACGACTGCAGCTATTATGTGGAGGGCTGGGAGTACATGGAAAAGACCCGGGAGTCAAAGACCTCCTATAGGTGTCGGTTGAATCCGAGGAATAATATCTGCGCCCCTATTCCTGTGTGGACCAAGCATGATTTAAAAGATGGCATTGTTGAATAAATAAAAGGCAGAAGGCCTCATTCAGCTGGCAGGACGCAACCGGCAGTCGGATTCATTCCAAACTTTTACTGGTAACGCTATGCGCCATGCGCTTAGCGCCCTGCGTAAAGGCGATGGGAGTTATTTTCTTCCCATTGCCTTTTTTCTGGCCTTAAGCGCGGTGGGTTTGGGCTTCATTGTTTTCTTGCCGAAAATGGCAAATTGCAACCACTTGAAGGCAAATCTGAGCAACTCCGTCTCATCAGTCCGGATTCGGGAGACGGTCCTTTTGTCAATCTGAAATAGAGTCAGCAATCTGCTTTCGAAAACAAACTTCTCGAACATATCCAGGTTGTAACAGGCCATGAAATACATCTTGAGCTTTTCATCGGTTATGGGCGGAGGGGTTTGGTTTTCTTTACTGGACTGATTTATCTTCATCCACAGACTATTCATCTCGTTGTAGAGCTCGAGCCCCTGGTTCTCCAGCCACTCCTTATCCGTCCACTCTTTTTCCTCGTGGAATCCAAGACAGTGTGGCTCTTTTACCAAAAAGTGTTGTTCCTTCACTGCGCCGCCAACGTATTTAGCAGCTCGGGCCACAGGGTAAAGACGGCAGGCGCCAGGTCGATCCTCGTAAACAGTACACCCCTCAGACTGTAGAAAAGGACAAGTCCTCTTGGAATCTTTTTTCATCTTGAGCATCAGTACCGGCAACCCACAATTATGCCTAACCTCTTCAGTGGTGTGGAGTTCCAAGAGTTCCCCCGAGGAGACCTCCAACCTGTTCTTTAACCGCAAGACATCGTATGGGGTAAGGGCGAGATCGAGATCGGAGCAGCATTTCGTGAAGCAGGGAACACCGGGGTGGCAAGCGAAGGAGAATTTACCGTCCACCATGGGCTCCATGCGGCTCTTGTTCAAGTCTTTCTTATCTAGGATGCTGTCTGTCATCTATTTTCCTCAGCAATTGTTGTCGGGTGAACTCCGCCGGAGGCGGAAACCACCCGACCTACGTTCTAAACTTTTTAGGCACTTTAGACATTCTAGGCATTTTAGCTCATTTAGTCTCCTACTTCCCGCTCAGCCACAGTTTGCAGCCAGGTGAAGGCGAAATCTAACAGAGCAAGATCGTCGGTTTTCAATGCATCCTGATCAACTGTAGGCTGGTCTACCATTTCGTAGAGTTTTTCCTTGAAAACCTGTTCTCTGAAGCGGTCGAGATCGTAGCAAGCAAGATAGAAAATGTCGACACCCCCAGTATATTTTTTTCTCCAACTGGTAAGCTTTTCGTCTTCAGTGACTTCTGCAAACCTCCGATTCCACTCGTTATATGGTTGAAGCCCCTGATCTTCAAACCAACCTTGCAGTTGCCAGGTCTGATCATCTTTGAGGCCCAGACAACGAGAGGATTCAACCATGGGGACAAAACCTTCACCATCAACACTGTGATCCAGCGGATACATCCGGCATGGCCAGGGCCGGTGCTGGTAAATCTTACATCCCTGCTCATCCACAAAGTAACAGCGTTTACCGCTCTCCTCATTCATCCTAAATTGGACAGCAGGGAAGAAAGTTTTCGGGGCAAGAAGTCTTTTCGTATACGTTTTGAGGAACTCCGTACTGGAAATGCCGAGATGATTCTTCATCCGGAGGATGTCGAAAGGAGTGAGAAGAATGTTCACGTCCTGGCAGCACTGGCTAAAGCAGTCAATTCCGGGATGACAACCAAAATGAAAAGTATCTTCAAGTCCAAGAACCTTGGTGGTTTAGTTCATCTGCCATTCTCTTTTCGTCTGGGTAGAGTTCAGATCAGAGCAAATCATATGAGTTTCATTTTGGGGGACTCTTTTTCTTGCCGAGCATGGCATTGAAGTTGCGGAGTCTAGGACTGGTGCGGATGTACTTCTCCACCAGATTCAAAGTGGCCTGATCCTCGCACAGAATGTCGGTGCAACGACAGTGTCTCTTGCACTTGTCGCAAAGGTAATACTCGTCAAGTAGATTGCCGCATGAACAGGTGGGTTCCATGGCCAGTTGGCCATCCTCGAGGTAAGCGTAGAAGGCGCCGAGTTCTTCAGGTCCGTTATCCTTGGTAGCATCACTCATTTTTTCTTCTCCCTCAAGTGTGTTTTCTCAAGCCACCGATAATATCAAGGCGGGTGCTCCGTCTTCAAATGGAAAATATTAGTTTGAGATAAAAATAACAAGGAATTATAACCTGGCTTTTACAAAAGGACCAGTGGTTTGTGAAGGGGCATGGAGCATGGAGCATGGAGCATGGGGTATGGGGCATAGAGCAATACAGCTGGCAGCTGTGGTTAAAGGTTGGAGGAGCGGCCCTGCGGGCCTCGAGGTTGGAGGCAAAACTGAGGAGTTAGTTGTCCGTTGTCAGTGGTCCGTTGCAGCAAAGACAGAGGGCATGGAGCATGGGGAAATACAGCTGGCAGGAGGCAGCAGACAGCGGGCAGCGTAAAACTAGGCACTAGGCACCGAAACGACTACCCTTGGCGGGCACAGAGGCCCGCCCCACCAAAGGAGCAGGGCCTGAGACAAATCTGAAATTCTTTACTCTATGCCCTGTGCTCCATGCTCTATGCCTCCTTGATTCTATGGATTTGCCTTGGGCCCTTTAGGTCAGATGCCCCTATCTGCCCGGATAGTCTCATGGGCCGCATTGATCACGGTCATCCTTTCGGCATGTCGCCGTTGACTAGCCTGGTCCAGGTGGGCAAAGTGGTCTGGGTGGTATTTTTTTGCAAGTCGTCGATA
>CBFDBW010000022.1:0-14282 GCA_965603145.1 uncultured Syntrophobacterales bacterium | reverse complement strand
CTGGATGAGATTTTGCTCTATCTGAAAGATGAAATCATCGCACTTTTTGATGCGGAGAGAATCACCATTTACGGTGTAGATACTGAAAAGCGAGAGATCTTTTCAAAGGTAAAGGAAGGGGACGAAGTAAGAGAGATTCGAGTGGGCTTGGTAAAAACCAGCGTGGCGGGTCACACGGCGGTCTCAGGAAAAACGTTTAACATTGCCAATGTATACGACTCCGATGAACTGAAAAAACTTGACCCCGGACTCACATTCGATCCTCAGTGGGATGAGCTTACCGGCTTCAAAACCAGGCAACTCCTCTCGGGACCCATTCTCTACAACGGCAAGTATCTAAAAGGGGTCCTGGAGGTGATCAATAAGGTTGGTGCTGAGGAATTTAGCAAAGAGGATGAGAACTATATGGGCGAGATCTGCAACGTGCTTGGACTTGCTTTTCATAATCAGGGCCGCATGCAGAAACAACCCACGAAATTTGATTACCTGCTCAGCCAACAAATCATCAGTGAAGATGATCTCAATCAGGCGATAGCAAAAGCGAGAGAACAGAAGACTGATTTGCCCACCGTACTGGTGAATGAGTTCAAGGTGCCCAAGAAAGGTTTGGCCAAGTCGTTTGAGGCCTACTATGGCGTTAAGTTTATCTCATACGAAGAGAGAATCATCATTCCCAGCGACCTGGTGCAAGGCCTCAATCCAGGTTATATGAAGCGCAACTTCTGGGTCCCCCTGCAACGCGATAACGGCAAGATGGTAATCCTTATTGACGATCCGCACAACGCGGAGCGGGTAAAAGAGATCAAGGCTCTGATGCAGGCTGAGGACTACGAATTTAGGGTGGCGTTGCGTAAAGACATTATCCAGTTCATTGATACAGCGGTTGGCAGGGGATCGGAGGAAGTTTCGGTCAGCACCATCATTGGTGAACTGAAGGGTGAAGCCGACATGAGCGATGAAGAGGATGAGGAACTTCTCAACGAAAGTGAGGCAGGAATAGTGCGCTTGGCAAACCAGATCATCAAAGATGCCTATGACCAAGGTGCCTCAGATATTCATATCGAGCCCTACCCAGGAAAACAGCCCACTGAAATCCGCTTTCGACGGGATGGGGCCTGTTACAAGTACCAGGAAGTTCCCCCCACCCATTCCAACCCACTGGTCAGTCGCGTCAAGATCATGGCAAAGTTGGACATCGCTGAAAAAAGGCTGCCGCAAAGCGGGAAGATCAAGCTCAAGTATGGCAAGAAGGACATAGAACTTCGGGTGGAGGTTACACCCACTACCGGTCGGCGCGAGGACATTGTCTTGCGTATTCTGGCCTCTGGAAAGACATTAGCCATTGACAAGATGGCTTTTTCAGAACCAAACATAAAGAAGTTGACCGAACTGATCGAGAAGCCATATGGAATAGTACTGGTGGTTGGCCCCACGGGTTCAGGTAAGACTACCACGCTCCATTCCGTTTTGGGACATATTAACCGACCAGAAGTGAAGATCTGGACTGCGGAGGACCCGGTTGAGATTACACAGTACGGCCTGCGCCAGGTGCAAACTCATGCCAAGATCGGTTACTCCTTTGCCGATGCCATGAGATCATTCCTTCGAGCGGATCCGGACGTGATCATGGTGGGTGAGATGCGTGATGCAGAAACTGCTTCCATAGGGTTGGAAGCATCCCTTACGGGCCACCTGGTGCTCAGTACCCTGCACACCAATAGTGCCCCGGAAACTATCACCCGTCTCATTGACATGGGCATGAATCCGCTAAACTTCGCCGACGCCTTATTGGGTATCCTGGCCCAGCGGCTCGTACGTACAATCTGCTCTGAATGCAAAGAAGCCTATAAGCCAGATCAACAAGAGTTTGACCTGCTCGTGGCAGAGTATGGCGAGGAAATTTTCGAAGAACTCGATATAAGCTACAGCGATGACCTGCAGCTACACCGCGGGCAAGGCTGTGACGACTGCAACGACAGTGGTTATCGAGGCAGAGCAGGCATACATGAGTTGCTTGTGGCCAGTCCAGAGATCAAAGAACTGATCCAGAATCGGGCGCACATGGAAGAGATCCGCAGGGCTGCGGCAAACGAAGGGATGCGTACCCTCAAACAAGATGGTATAAGAAAGGTGTTCGAGGGATTGACTGATTTTACTCAAGTCCGAAGAGTCTGCATCGTTTAGATTGTGGCAGCAACCATCCTGCTAACCTTTTTGAACGAAAAGCTTCGCCAAGACCGTAGAATAGGTTAGACTTAAAGCATAATATTCCTTCAGTTAGATCCTTTCCTATCAACTAGTCTCAACTTTGCCAGGAAGTGGCTTACTTAGTGCTGACCTCAAATCCATAGGCGCACCATGGTGTTGTTTTCGCTGGAATTTTAGGAGCTAACGTTGTATCTTGGATCTAGCCAGGATATTTTATGAATCACTTGCTGCGACCACGAAACTGGGAACCCGCTTGCGGGACTGAGCGGAGCGCAGCGAGCGCGAATTATATGGCCATCCTTCCTGGCGTCCTCGGGTGTCGGGCCCTGCGACGTACCATTCAGGTACGGAAACCAATCCCGCGGTACCGCGGGACGGTTGCCAGGTTGCACACCCATCTTCGTGGTCTCGCGACAGCAGTTCATGAAATATCATGGCTAGAAATGTAAGGCTAGCCGTTGAGCAAGGAAGGAGAGAACAATGAGTGGTAAGAAAATCGTAATTATTGATGATGATCCGGAAATCTGTGACGCGATGAGTGAAATCCTCTCCGAGTATGACTACCAGGTATTTACTGCCTTGGAAACTAAGACAGGCTACCAGCTTCTTTTGGAACAAAGGCCGGACCTTCTTATTCTAGACATTATGATGGCAACCATGCATGAGGGTCTGGACTTCGCGACCAAAATAAAGGAAAGGGAAGGGGTTTACGGAATGCCCGTACTTATCGTCTCCGCTCGCCCGCCAGTTGAGAAAGGCTATGGCCGGACCCTGGAAGAAGACCTTGACTGGATTCATGCGGATATTTTCATGGAGAAGCCTGTCGAACCGGAAGAACTAATTCATAATGTAGAACTTCTCCTTAGAAAATAAGCCCTGACCCTTCGATACAAGTGGTTTTTCACCCTTTAGATCAACCTCTCAGCACAGCGGACGGAAGAAGGATTGACTGAGGGAAAAGCTCAGAACGATGAAAATTCTGGTGATTGATAACAACGAGAGCATCCGGCAAGGCCTGAAAGTTTCCTTGGAAGTAGAAGGATACGAGGTACTTACTGCCGGGGCAGGTCGTGAGGGACTCGAGATTCTTGCCAGGGAACTTCCGTCCATAATCCTGGTGGATATCAACATGGCTGACATCGATGGTATCGAGATACTCAAAAGGGCTAAGGAGCAAAATCCTGATGTGCAAGTCATAGTTGCCGGTGATGATAATGAGGTGGACCTGGTGATTCGGGCCTTGCAAAACGAGGCAACAGATTTCGTCGGCAAGCCCATTAGTGAAGAGGCACTAGCCGGTGCCCTTTTGCGCTCAAGAGAAAGGTTTTGGAAGGATAACAAACTTCGAGGATATATCGAGAACCTGGAGAAGTTGATCAAGGATACCAAGGAGGAGTTGGAGAAACGCCACGAACTTGAACACAATCTCATCCAGACATCGATGGATGGGATCATCGCCAACGACCGGCGGGGTAACCTTATAATTTTCAATGAAGGTGCTGAAAGAATTTATGGCTATACCCGCGAGGAGGCCGTTGCCAATATCCATGTGACCCAACTGTATCCAGAAGGAGTGGCTAAGAAGATCAAGAAAATGATCTACGGCTCTGGGTACGGTGGCCCCGGCCGCTTGATCAACTACGAAGTGGAAGTGCTCACCAAGAAAGGAGAGCCGGTTTGCATTCTGCTCTCTGCCGCTCTGCTTTACGAGGAGGGGCGTGAGGTGGCTACGGTGGGGTACTTCAAAGACATGCGCGAGGTCAAGCGTCTGGAACAAGAGTTATTGAAACGCTATGAGTTTGAGCACAATCTCATCCAGACTTCGATGGACGGGATCATCGCCAATGACCGGCAGGGCAACATCATAATTTTCAATGAAGGCGCTCAAAGCATTTACGGCTATACCCCGGAGGAGGCCCTGTCCGGGATGAGCGTCACCCGGCTCTATCCGGAGGGTGAAGCCAGAAGGATCAAGAAACTGACCTATGGCTCTGAATACGGTGGTCCCGGCCGCTTGATCAACTACGAAGTGGAGGTCCTTAGCAAGAAAGGAGAGCCGGTTCCCATTCTGCTCTCTGCCACTCTGCTTTACGAGGAGGGGCGTGAGGTGGCTATGGTGGGGTGCTTCAAGGACATGCGCCAGGTCAAGCGGCTTGAAAAGGAACTCATCCAGAGGGAACGGCTGGCTGCCATGGGCCAGGCCACAGCAGGTATAGCCCACGGTGTGAAAAACATCCTTCACGCTATGAAACTGGGTGCTTTCATGGTGGACAAAGGGTTTGAGAAAGAGAAACCTGATTTGCTCCGCAAAGGCTGGAATCTGGTGGGTAAGAGTATTAACCGCATTTCCGGGATGACCCTAGATATGTTGAGCTATGCGCGCAGCAGTCCACCAGCGCGCCAAAGCTGTTCGCTGAACGACATCGTCAACCAGGTTTGTGAGTTGATGGTCGAGAAGGCCCGTGAGCGGCAGATCGACCTAGTGCGCGACCTGGATTCGACATTACCACCGGTGAGTGTGGATGTTGAGGATATACACTCCTGTCTAATGAACCTGGTGACCAATGCTATCGAGGCCTTTCCCGAGAGTAGCAGTGGTGGGCTGATTACTGTGTCTAGTCGAGATGCAGGAGAGGCGGGTGTAAGTCTGCATGTCAAAGATACTGGCAAAGGAATGACCAGAGAACTCCAAGAACAAATTTTCAAATATCTTTACAGCACGAAAGGGGCGCGGGGTACAGGTCTGGGCCTAGCCATCACCCAGAAAATCATTCACGAACACGGCGGCACGATCGAAGTTGAATCCGCTCCCAACGAGGGCTCCTGCTTCACCATCGTCCTACCGAAGTAAAATCCCCAGTCGTTTATCAGTTCATAATAATTAGGCATAGGGCGCAAGGCTCAAGGCGCAGGGCGATCTGGCCAAATCGTTGAAATCGTTCAAGTCGTTCAAACATATGATCGTGGCTGACCTTCGACAGGCTCAGGGCGGGGAAAGCCGCTCCCACAGGAAAGAATATCTGCCTTCCGCTGGTTTTGAAATCCGTATTCCGAAATCCCAAACCGGGGCCCCGCCCAGAGGGTGGGGACTCCGAAGGAGAAATTTCAGGGTTTCAGGTGTCAGAGAAGAGAAAAACAAAAGCTGAAACCTGAGCACTGAAACCTAATAACCTAAATTCTGGCTCCTGACTGCTGATCCTTCTTTTTGGTGCCTAGTGCCTGGTGTCTAGTGCCTAGTTTCTGCCCTCTGCTCTATGCCTTCCCAAACCCGCAATCCGAAATATAAACGCTGTCCTTCGACTTCTGACTTCCTTGGCGCGCCGACTTGTCTCGCCGAAGTATTAACGAAGGCGGAAGCCATGAGGCGAAGGCGGCTGACCTCTGACTTTCTAGTGCTTATTTCTTTCCCTTGGGTATATCGAAGGTTCTCCCTATCACCCGCTCCGCAGTCTCCACCTGATCGTCTGGAATGACAAACATGGATGAGGTAATAGTGGTGGCGTTGCTAAAAATAGTAACGTCGGCCCGTTGGAGTGCTCCGAACAGGAGACTCGATGTACCAGGACGTATGTCGAAGTGTGGTCCCAGAACACGAATTACCGCTACGGGTTGCCTTAGTTCCAGAGCCTGAGTTTGCATTCTGATTTCTACTTCTTTTAACTCAGGCTCTAGGCGAGTAAAGTCCTCGCTGTCAATACAAACGATCAAGTCACGGTTGTAATCGCCGGCGCAGCCTTCGATAAGAAATTTGACAGGAACGCCATGACGCTCCAAAAGATCAAAAAGGGGTCTAGTGGCGCCGGGGCGAGTAGGAATACGCAAAAAGCTAAGTTGGGTTAGTCCGCGTTGGATCTTGAGGGGATAAATTTCTAAAGTTTCAGCAGACCCCACATTTCATTCCTTTTTCACCATCAGGTTCCCGAATAAGACTGCTAGCGTCCTTACGGCAGTTCAAAAGCGTTGGCCAGACAGGCCAAAGCCTGTTCTACGTATTCACTGTTGACCACGCAAGATACGACAGAACTGGCGTTATTGGCGGAGAGCGGGTCAACGCCATTCATCCGTAAGGTAGTGAGCAGCCGTTCCGCCACCCGGGGTCGCTGCTTGTGAGGATAGATTGAAATGACTTTTACTTTAGGATGATACACGAAGTCTCTGATTCCAAGAGACTGTTCATGAACGTCGAGTGCGCTGATGGCCGTATCGAGCGAGTCAGCATCAATGCAGAGACACAGCGAGGTATTGCCGGCCGAGTCTTTATATTTATTAATAAAGCGGATATTTATGTCGTGTCCTCCCAAGATTTCCAATACGGCTGCAGCAGGGTCGCTATCCCCACTCGGGAGGAGAAGAGTGAGAGAAGCAAGCACCGGGCTCTGGAGGATACCGGAGATCCTGATTTTTTCTGGTCTCGGGGCGCCGATACGGCGCATGATTTCAAGGGTTTTACTCTGCTCACTCATATGAGGTTTGCCACTAGGGGAACGTATCCGTTCGGCCCGGTATTAGTTATTTCATGTTGGTCATTTGACATTAATGATTTATCATTGAGCCCTCGGAAATTCATTGAGCTTCGCTTTTCCACAATTGATACGCATCTCATGAATGAATGATAATTGAAGAGACGCTAAATGACAAATGGCAAATGACAACAGCATGGCACATTTCTGTTTTTTCATCTGTCATATTATTTAGTCCTAAAAAACCTGGTCCTTAGGGCCAGGTCAGCGTTGAATGGCTGTGCCGGTAAAGATTGCGAGCTGTTTTGGAGTACTGGAGTATTGGAGTGTTGGCAAAAGCGAAAGCCCGAATTTCAACTTGAATTGGTCCTTTCATTACTCCATTACTCCAGCACTCCAGCAGACTGCCGCATGAGGGGAAAGAGTATCGAATCACCCTCAGGGGGCAACCCAAAGCTGAAGCCTTTGGCGCGGATTCTTTACATATGTCATGTTCTATCCTTACAGAATATCGCACTGGTTCTCATTGTTAAATTGCAGAGGTCAATGGACAAGGCGAAATGCGAGATGAGCAATGACGAATGACAACACAGAAATTTCCAGTCAGACCATCCAATTTCGGGCGATGATCCTGGCTATTTCCGTAGGTGGTCTATTGATGACTGTCAAGTTTGTGGCCTACTTTCTCACAGACTCCACAGCAATTCTGTCCGACGCTCTAGAGTCGATCATCAACGTGGTTGCCAGCGGCTTTGCCCTCTACAGTATCTATGTGAGCAATCAGCCCCCGGATACTAGACATCCATATGGCCATGGTAAGATAGAATACTTCTCGGTTGGCTTTGAGGGAGCCCTCATTATTCTGGCAGCTGTGGCGATCCTCTACAAAGCGATCCCCGCCTTTTTTGTCCAGCGACCTCTAGCCCAACTGGGCCTGGGCATTTTCCTCGTGCTCGGCACTTCTGCGGTTAATCTTGCCCTAGGCCTCTTTCTTATCCGTACCGGACGCCGAACCAGGTCGATGCCTCTGGAGGCGGATGGCAAACACCTCCTCACCGATGTCTATACCAGCGTTGGGGTGGTAGGGGGACTGGTTTTGGTTAAGTTGACCGGCTGGCAAGGCTGGGACCCACTGGCTGCCTGTGCGGTGGCGATCAACATCATTTTCACTGGTTGGCGTTTGGTCAAGGAGTCTTTTGGTAGGCTTATGGATGAAGCCGACCCGGAACTGCTCGGCAGAATCGTGGATATTCTCAATAAGAATCGACGATCGGACTGGATTGACATTCATCAGCTGCGAACGAGGCACTATGGGAATAAAGTTCACTTGGATTTTCATCTGGTCGTTCCGCGGAGTTTTGGGCTGCCTGAAGCGCACGTGGAGGCCGAAGAGATAGAGATGATGATTCTCAATACGTTGGACGAAGTCGCTGAAGTGATCGTCCATGTGGATCCCTGCGAAGATCCCTTATGTGAGAGATGTCTCCAGGCCCAGTGTCAGGATCGGAGCAAGGAAAGCAGTGGAGCCACCAAACCGTGGTTGCTGGACGAGGTGGTGCTGAAAAGGCAGCGTCGGGGCAGCCAGTAAGCAGCGGGCAGAGGGTGGATTTTAGATTGTAAATTGTAGATTGCAGATTTATCAATAGACAGAGGTCAGAGATCAGAGGACATGGAGCAGAAGATAGAGATTCTCCTGTGGGAGCGGCTTTCCCCGGCCTGAGCTCGTCGAAGGATAGCCGCGACATCACTGCTTTAACGATTTCAACGATTTGCCCAATTGACGCTTTGCGCTCTGCGCTTAGCGTTCTGTGAATTAAGCTATGACGACTGTTCGGTTGGTCTACGCAGATGACTCTGGTCGAATATATGACCATCCTCAGCTGGGAATGGCCGGCTCTAGTGGTGGCAGCTGGCAGCGAGTAGATGACACTTTTCTTATACCGCTGCCGCCGGGTAGTGAACTCTTCTTGCTGCCCGAGCGGATTCCAGTGGGATACGACCACAACAAGCAGCGGTTCGAAAAACTAGTGGCTGACCCCCACAATCCTCGGCGGGAAGTGCAGGCAGTTGCTGCTTTTATGGCGCCTGCACATACCCAACTTCTTACAGCAGCCTACCAGAATAGACAGAACGCTCCATTGTTGCCCCTGTTTAGCTACACCGCCGTGGGGTGGAAGGAAGGCCAGTTTGTGGCGGCCGGAGTGCGAGTAGATCCTCTGGTGCGACAGGATATAGACCAATTTGATTCAGAGAAACTTGAAAGGAGGGCCAGGAGGGCTCTTGACCGTCAGGCTCATAACCGTCTCATTCAACACCTGGGAACCTGTGCACTCACATATGGTTGCCCGGCAGCAAAGAATTATTTTTTGGGACGTTGGGAGGCGCCGCTCCCCACCTCACCTCAGTGTAACGCCTCCTGTCTCGGCTGTATCAGTCTGCAAGAGGACAGAGAGGTATGCGCCTCCCAAGAGCGTATAACTTTTGTTCCCAGTCCTGAGGAGATTACTGAGGTTGCGGTGGGCCATTTGCAGAAAGCTGAACAACCTCTGGTGAGCTTCGGCCAGGGGTGTGAGGGAGAACCGCTGCTGCAGGGAAAGACTTTGGCGGCGGCTATCAATCTTATTCGGCGCCAGACAAGACGTGGCACCATCAATTTGAATACCAATGGCAGCCTACCAGGGACGATAGCTCAGCTTCGGGATAGTGGCCTGGACAGCATAAGGGTAAGTCTGAACAGTGCCAGGGAGGTCTATTACCGCAACTACTATAAACCCCGGGGCTACAGTTTCACTGACGTTCAGGCCTCACTGCGAATTATGAAGAGCAGAGGTGGTTTTGTGTCCATCAATCTACTGACTCTCCCGGGCATTTCAGATGAGGAAGAGGAAGTGGAGGCTATCATTCGGCTTATTGATGATACTGGTGTCGATCTAATTCAAATGCGTAACCTGAACATGGATCCCGAATGGTATCTCAGAGAAATCGGTTACCGTGCCACTGGGCGCAGACTGGGTATTCTGCAAATGATGGCGAAAATCCGTCATTCCCATCCCCAGGTGGGGTTCGGCTACTTTAATCCTTGTCTCAATCCAGATTCTGAAATTTGAAACCGGGAACCCGCCCGAAGGGTGGGAGTCTGAAGGACAAATCATCATTTCACTTTTTGGAAGCTTCGTGGAAAGAAGGAAGGTACTCCAGATTGACATTGTGCATGGCGTGCAAGATGTTCCCGCGGATTTTGCGGTTCTTCCGATAAAGCCCCTGGAGAACCTCGCGGATTTCTTGGCGTTTTCCTGTGTTTTTTGAAGGACAGGGATTGACTGTCGCGGGGAAGCTGCGGCTCCGGTGGAAGCGGCGGACGGTTGCCGAGTCCAAAAGAGCCAGAGGCCGGATCACTGTGATTTCACCTCCGAAGAAAGACTGCCGAGGTAGCATGGTGGCTACCTGGGAGCCGTAGAAAATATTGATAAAAAAAGTCTCAATAAGGTCGTCGAGATTGTGGCCAAAGGCGATTTTATTGCAACCCAATCTGCCGGCCTCCTCGAAGAGTGCGGTGCGCCGCAGGCGAGAACAAAGAAAGCAGGGATTCTCGAGATTTTCTGAACTGTGCGCTTTTGGCCCGAACTTGCTGGGGATTACTTGGTGGGGGATGCCCAATGATTCCACCCAGGCCTGCACCGAAGAGTAATCTTCACCTTTGAAACCAAGGTCTACGTGGGCGGCAAACAGCTTGTAAGTAATGGGAATTCGTCCGAGCCGATCGTGTAGAAGCCAGAGAAGTGAAGTGCTGTCCACACCGCCACTAAGTGACACAAGGATGCGGTCGTCTGCATTGATGAGTCCGTAACGCTGCACAGCCCGGCCCATGAGCCGTCTGACTTTCTTCTCAACGTTGGACATTTTTCTCTGGGAACCCCTAGGCATAATTCGAAATGCGAAGCGTTTATATGTTATCTTTAGCTAAAAAAGGAAGAGGAGAATGTACGGCTAGACGTTTTGCTTCTACTATAACATCGAATATCATGCAAGCGTGCAAAGGAAGGTGAACAATGAGAGAGATAATTTCCACAGACAGAGCGCCGGGAGCAATTGGTCCATATTCACAGGCAATACGGTACGGTAATCTATTGTTCGTTTCCGGACAAATCTCGCTGGACCCCCAAAGCGGTGAAATTGTGGGTGAAGATATAGAGGTTCAGACTGGCAGAGTCCTTGAGAATCTTAAAAGTATCATTGAGGCGAGTGACATGGAATTGAAGCATGTATTGAAGTGCACTTGTTTTCTAAAAAACATGGAAGATTTTGCAGATTTCAATTCCGTCTATAATACCTACTTCGCCGATGTTCTCCCTGCACGAGAAACGGTTGAAGTATCGAGATTACCAAAAGATGTCTTGGTGGAAATCTCGGCAATTTGTGGGAAGTGAGATGCAGCCAGCAGTAGAGCTCAGCTCTCATCGAGCTTCGCGGCATGCGCCTTCGGCGTCAATAGGTCAATGCGCTTCGCTGTCATTTGTTGTAATCGGTAGAATTAGGGAGTCAGAATCAAATAGGAAAAGAGCATAGAGCAAAAGGCATAGAGTGAAGAATTTTGTTTTTTCTCTATGCTCCATGCCCTATGACCCATGCTCAGTACTACTGACCCCTGGATGTGAAATGGAAAACAAAAAAGCGGTGACAGCTTCTTAAATGTCACCGCTTCAGAACTGTAAGCGCCATGACTAATCAGGAATGGCTCTCAGGCCTTCTCAAAGTCATCTTTGCCCGCTCCACATATTGGGCAGGTCCAATCATCGGGCAGATCTTCAAAAGAAGTTCCTGCGGGAATACCCCCCTCATCATCACCAACAGCTGGATCATATACGTAACCACAAATCTCGCAGACCCACTTATCCATAACCTCCTCCTTTCCACAAATTACTGAGGCTCTTCACCTCGTGAAGTCCAAGAAAAAAGCTCCGCGCGACCATCCAGTGGTATCATGGTACAATTTGAATCACTTTACAATTTTTGGGGATAGTTCGCAACTGTGATTTATCCGGGCTGGCTGAGCAAATGCGAAACTGGGAACCCGCCCGAAGGGTGGGAGTCCGCAGGACAAACCGGGGACCCGACTGAGAGGTTGGGGACTGAGCGGAGCGCAGCGAGCGCGAAGAAACTGGGAACCCGCTTGCGGGACTGAGCGGAGCGCAGCGAGCGCGAAGAAATGCTATGAGTGCGCGAGATTATACAGTCATAGATGGTTCCTATGGTGAAGGTGGTGGGCAAATACTTCGCACCTCTTTGTCACTTGCGGCAATTAGCGGTCGACCTCTCAAACTGGTAAATATCCGTGGAAAGCGAAAGAAACCAGGCTTGAGGCCGCAACACCTAACGGGAGTGCAGGCCTGTGCTGCGGTGTCCGGGGCTAAAGTCGCTGAGGCTAAATTGGGTAAGCAAAACCTCACCTTTAAACCCGAAGAGATATCTGGCGGCTTCTATAATTTCCGCATACCCACTGCCGGCGCCGCTACCCTGGTGCTGCAAGCAATTCTGCCACTGCTATGGAGGGCTAAGGGGGAATCCAGCCTTGTAGTTGGCGGTGGAACCCACGTGCCTTGGAGCCCACCGTTCCATTATCTAGCGGAGGTATTCCTTCCCACTCTAGACCGACTTGGTTTCAGGTGTGAAACTCAAATCAGTCGCTGGGGTTGGTACCCGAAGGGGGGTGGGGAAATCAAGGCCAGCCTCAGGTCCTGCAAGCCCTCAGGGTCCATTATTCTGGATAACCCTTTTGAGCTGAAACGCGTAACCGGAATTT
The DNA here is from genome assembly GCA_965603145.1 of uncultured Syntrophobacterales bacterium. Classification (GTDB taxonomy): domain Bacteria; phylum Desulfobacterota; class Syntrophobacteria; order BM002; family BM002; genus BM002. The sequence continues at coordinate 1,814 of CBFDBW010000022.1, read as the reverse complement.
CAGCCAGCAGCCAGCTGCCCGAACACATAAGAGTCAGGCAAAGGCGGCAGCTGCTGCTTCGGCTCGAGAAAGCCGGTATAGAAGCTGAAATCGAGTTAATGGACGTCCCCGCCCTGAACCCGGGGTCGCTGGTCTTTCTCTGTGCCCAAGGTGGGGAGTCGGTAGCGGGATTTTCCTCGCTTGGAGCCCGCGGCAAACGTGCTGAGCGGGTGGCGGATGAGGCTGCAAATGCTCTGTTTTACTTCTTAGATTCCAAGGCGGCGCTGGACCATTATCTGGCGGACCAGATCCTTATTTATCTTGCGATCACTCCTGGGGAACACCGATTTACTACTTCCAAGATTACACAGCATCTGCTCACCAACACCTGGGTTATAGAGCAATTCTTGCCGGTTCACTTTGAGGTAGAGGGTGGAGTGGGGGAGGCAGGTTTGGTGATCAAACGGGACAAATGATAGCCCCGCGACAAGCTCGGGACAGGCAGGCAGTGTGAAGAAAGAGATCAGAGGTCGGAGGTCAGAGGACATCTGAGAGGTTATCCTGTGGGAGCGGCTTTCCCCGACTTAAGCCTGTCGAAGGTCAGCCGCGATCTTGAGGTTTCAACGATTTGATCGAACAAATGAGGAATGAAAAATGACTAAGGACGAATTTTGTGTTAGTCTGATTTAGATTCCCGCGACCGTTGCTTGCCTTCATTTCCAGTACTCAATCTGACGATCCTTTTTCAGAATAGTGGGATGTTTACATACAGTCCAGGCAGACTCTTGGAGGAAACATGGTACAGCAGTTCATGTTCGAAAAAATTCTGGTGGCAAACCGGGGTGAGATCGCTGTGCGCATCATGCGGTCGGCTCAAGAACTAGACATCAAAACGGTGGCCATCTACGAGGAGACCGACAAGGATAGTTACCATATTACTCAAGGAGATGAAGCTATCTGTGTGGGGCCAGGGCCCAGGAAAGACTACCTCAACATTGAAGGTATTATTGAAGCGGCGAGAAAAACCGGGGCTCAGGCTATTCATCCCGGCTATGGTTTTCTCGCTGAAAATCCAGATTTTTCAAAAGCCTGTGCCGATGTGGGCCTCGTTTTCATCGGTCCTCCCCACGATGTCATTCGGAATCTAGGGAGTAAAGTAATTGCTCGCAGGATTGCCCAAGAGTCAGATATTCCCGTCATCCCAGCAACGGAGGTACTATCCCAAGGAGCAAAGGGCGAGGAGGAGGCACTTGCTTTTGCCGTCGAGCATGGCTATCCGATTATGATAAAGGCCGTAGCCGGTGGTGGCGGTCGGGGCATCCGGCAGGTGGACGACGAGAAAGCGCTGCTGGCCGGTATCAAACAATCCCGCTCCGAGGCCCTGATGTCTTTTGGCAATGATGAGGTTTACCTGGAGAAATGTGTTCAGCGTCCCCAGCACGTGGAAGTCCAAATTTTGGCGGACCAATATGGCAATGTGGTCCATCTGGGGACTCGTAACTGTTCCATTCAGCGTCGCCACCAGAAGCTGATTGAGATGGCCCCTTCCGGTCTGAAAAAACCATTGGTCGAGGAGATCTGCAGTGCAGCAGTCAAGGCTGCCAAAGCTGCAGATTACCTCAGTGCAGGCACGGTTGAATTTTTGGTGGAGTCTGACGGCACATTCTACTTTCTGGAAGTAAATACCAGAATCCAGGTTGAGCACACCGTGACCGAAATGGTGACAGGTATTGACCTGGTCCGGGAGCAATTGCTGATCGCTATGGGTGAACCTGTCGGTTTTTCCCAGGACCAGGTGGTGGAGCGAGGTTATGCCATCGAGTTGCGGATCAACG